>CAYQOD010000186.1:0-4221 GCA_964419065.1 uncultured Thermodesulfobacteriota bacterium
AGAGGATACGCTCAAAAAGATCTTTGCCAAATCCCTGTCCCAGCCAGGACCGTTCTTCATTCAGATCAGGGTGAGTCGGGAGGTCTCGCTTCCCGCCCCGCGCATCCCCTATACAGCCCGCACGATCAAAGAGCGGTTTATGAGCGTGTTATAAACCTCGTAACCCTCTTTTTCCGGTCCCCTTACTTTTCGACGGTAGGGTTACGAGGGGAAAAGGGTATTGAAGTTTTTCAATGGTGGTGGTAACCGCTAAGACCGATTACCACCTAATGAGGGAGCTTCCCCACGTCAATCCCCCGCCGAAGGCGGTCAGCAGGACTAGGTCTCCTTCCTGAACGGTTCCATCCCGTACTGCCTCATCCAGGGCGATGGAGACCGTGGCGGAGGAGATATTCCCGTACCGGTCAATGTTCACGTAGACTTTATCCATGGGGACATTCAACCGCTTGGCCATCCCCTGCAGGATGCGCAGATTTGCCTGATGGGGGATGATCACCTTGATGTCATCCATCGTGACGTCGTTATAGGAAAGGGCCTCCTCGCAGGCCTCGGCAAACCGCTTTACAGCGACCTTAAAGGATTGATTGGCCTCGATCATATTCAGGGTATGGAGCTTCTTGTCCACGCTCTCGTAGGAGATAGGGGTTGTCTTGGATCCACCTCCTGGCATCAGGAGGGTATCCCCGTTGGCCCCATCGGTATGTATATGGGTGGAAAGGATTCCCCGCTTATCGTCCTCAACGCCCGTGATCACTGCTGCCCCGGCCCCATCCCCCCAGAGGATGCAGCTCTCCCGATCGGTCCAGTCCAGAGTCCTCGTCATGATCTCCGAGGCGACCACCAGGGCATTGGTGTAGGTCCCCGTCTTGAGGTACTGCTCTGCCACGGAGAGGGCGAAGATGAAGCCGGTGCAGGCAGCAGTGACATCGAAACTGACGGCATTGGTCGCCCCGAGCTTCGCCTCCAACCAGTTGGCCCCTGCCGGGCAGTGGGTATCAGGGGTGATGGTGGCCAGCACGATGAGTTCCACCTCTTCTGGAGACATATTCGCAGCACCCAGGGCCCGTTCACACGCCACCTTGGCTAGGTCCGAGGCCGCCTCGTCACTCCTTGCTACCCGCCGCTCTCGGATCCCCGTCCTCGTTGATATCCATTCATCGCTGGTATCGAGGATCTTCTCCAGGTCGAAGTTGGACAGGACCTTTTCAGGAAGATACGAACCGGTTCCGATGATTCCCACACGCTTCATGTCGTTTCTCCGCTAGAGATTCAATTCATCCTTGCCAGAGGCAGTACGAAGATATACCTATCTTTCCCCCTTTGTCAATGGGAAAGCACCCACCAGCACAGACTCAAGGAGTCTTACTTTTTGCCTGTGGCGAGGCCATTTGAGGCTACGGGGAGGGATGAGGGTATATCCGAAGCGGTGAGTAGGTGGGGATATAAACTTAAAGAGATTGGCGATTTTGTGGGGCTTTATTATTCGCGGGCGAGCAGGATAGCCTCAGCGAAGGCAAAAAGCAAGACCTGCCCCCTTACGGCCCTACAGTGACAATTAAATTCCAAGGGCTATTATAATAGCCTTTTCTATTTCCTTCATCTTTTTGTCGCTTATCTTGTCTGCAAAGGGACCCCTTATAAGCAAGGATTTGTCTATCGTAGTTACCTGTTCACATTTAGCCATGGATGCCTTTGATAAACCGCCTTCGCCCTCTTGAAGTAAAACATGGGTAGGGGATGGCCTCAAGTTTGTAGACAAAGGAACGACAATTATGTCATTGGCCAATTTATTCCGAATATCTAAAGAGACTACCAGGGCAGGGCGGTCCTTGATATCCTTTGGTTTTGAGGGCAGATTAACTAAATATATCTCTCCTCTTTTTGGATACTCAATCATTCCATGTCCTTTTTGCACTTTCTGTCGCTACCCTGGCCCATTCTCTGTCTTCCTTTTTCTCCTTTTCCGAGAGAGATAGATAATAAGCCTCAATATCTTTTTCTATTGCCCTTTTTTTAAACTCTTGCAACGAATCACGCAGCATTTCTTCCATTACCTGGCTTCTCGGGGTCCCTTTCCCCTTTGCAATTTCATCTATTTCGTTAACCAAATCACCGCTGATTGTTACCGTCAGTTTTGTTTTACGTAGAGTACTTGTAGATGGCATATATATCCTCCTTTTTATCTTACTAATTATAAGATAAACTGGGGTTTATTTGCAACAAGAATTTTATGGTGCAACAATCATATAGTTTTTTCTCTTATTCTCTTCATCAGGACAGGGAGGATTTCTCCAGCCTTGCCCTGGAGGGATACATCTACGAGCGAGGATAGAGGAGTAGGGTCCATATTGACCTCCACCACAAAGGCCCCCTGATTTTTGGCCATCAGCGGGAAGGAGGCGACAGGCTGGACCACGGCAGATGTCCCCACCACCAGGAGGAGATCGCACTCCTCGATGAGGTGATATGAGCGGGCCAAATCTCCCTGATCCAGGGATTCCCCAAACCAGACCACGTGGGGGCGCAGCAGGGCCCCACACTCGCACGAGGGAGGAATCTCCGGCAAGGGGATACGCTGATCTTCTCTCACCGTGTCTTCCCTGACGCACCGAAGCTGCCAGAGGTTACCATGAATCTCAATGATCTTGGTGTTTCCAGCCCGGCGGTGCAGGCCGTCGACGTTCTGGGTAATGAGGGAAAAGTGAGGAAAGAGCTGCTCCATCTCAGCAATGGCCACATGTCCTGGGTTGGGTTCGGCCTTGGCGATGATCCCCCGGCGCCAATCGTACCACTCCCAGACCAGTTTGGGGTTGGTCTGAAAGGCGTACGGTGTAGCAAGTTCCTCCACTCGATATTTCTTCCAGAGCCCGTCCGCTCCCCGAAAGGTGGGCACGCCGCTCTCAGCGGAGATCCCTGCGCCGGTGAGGACCACAAGGGTCTTCGAAGTCTTAAACTCCTCAATCAAGCGGCTAGGAAGTTCCACCACTGCCCCCTTGTAAGTTCTATATCACCCCCTCCCTCCTGATGTCAACGTTTCCTTAATCCATCATTACGGGGCGGCCATAAAGCAGGTTCCGCGGGGTGCAGGGTTGACTTTTACGGAAAAAAAACGTATCGTTGGCGCTGGGAGAGCACGAGATATTCCTCAATATAATACGGTGAGGTTGTAGAATAGGTTACACGGATATGTACGGTGTATGAGTCTCCACAGGGGTGTACCCTGTTGATCCATTGATAACAGAGAGAAGCTGAGGTCTCAACTAAGGGAGGGAATTTTCACATGGCACAGTATGAAGTGGAAAAGACCAGGAACGTCGGAATCTTCGGCCATGGCGGCGATGGAAAGACTTCTCTGGCAGAGGCGATCCTCTTCGATACCGGGGTGAACACCCGAATGGGTAGTGTGGACGATGGTTCTTCCATACTCGATTATGAGCCTGAGGAGATAAACCGTAAGATATCCATCAACACAGCTATTGCCCACTATGAATGGAACAAGCATCGGGTGATCCTCTTAGATACCCCGGGGGACGCCAATTTTATCTTCGATGCCAAGGCGTGCATGCATGTGGTAGAGGGGGGGGTTATCGTCATCGGGGCCAACTCCGGGGTCAAGGTTCAGACTGAGGCGCTCTGGGAGCAGGCCAACATCCTCCATCTGCCCCGTATCATCTTCATCAGCAAGATGGATGTAGAGCGGGCGAGGTTCGCCGCAACCCTTGAAGACATCAGGGAAAACCTGGGTGGCCTCAATATCCTTCCCCTGCAACTGCCCATCGGAGAAGAGAAGGGTTTCCGTGGGGTCGTCGACCTGCTCCGCAATACGGCATATGTCTACGATGGTGATGGAAGCGGAGAGTATCGAGAGGAGGAGGTCCCCGCGGAGTTGGCCGCAGAGGCTCAGCAGCAGCGGGTGAAGGCCATAGAGGCCATCGTGGAGATGGATGATGAGATCATGGAACGATACCTGGAGGGGACCGAGGTGGCTCTGCCGGAACTCTACCGTTGCCTGAAAAAAGGGACCGTGGAAGGGAAGTTTGCGCCGGTGGTATGCGGCTCCTCCATCAAAAATATCGGGATTCAGCCCCTCTTGAACGTAATTAACACCTGTCTTCCCACCCCTTCGGAGGTAGGGCCGAGACAGGGGAAAGACCCCCGCACCGGCGAGGTCGTGACCAGAGAGGCACAGGAGGGCGCACCCTTTTCCGCCTCCGTTTTCAA
>CAYQOD010000187.1:0-4219 GCA_964419065.1 uncultured Thermodesulfobacteriota bacterium
TCGATTCTGAGTCTTCCGTTTTCCGTCTTGTAATATCTGTTGAGCAAAATGACCGCGATGATGACGAAGATGATTAAGAAGGGAAAGAACTTTTTGGTAAATCTGCTGGCGCCGACGACGATCTGGGTGGGGAGAGGAAGGTTCATCCCCGTCGATGCAAACAGCGACTCGAAGATCGGAATGACAAAGACTAAGAGGACGACGGTGACGATGACGGCCACGGCCACGATCATGACAGGATATACCAGGGCCGACCTGATCTTCTTTTTCAACGCCTCCATCTTTTCAATATGGTGAGCCAGGCGGTTGAGGACGACATCGAGGGTACCGGCCTCCTCCCCCGAAACCACCATATTGACGTACAGGTCATCGAAGACGCGAGGGTGCTTCCTCATGGCTGCCGCAAAGGTCGCCCCCGCCTCCACCTCATTTTTCACCCCCGTGATGACTTCCTGGAATATTTCGTTTTCTTCCTGTTGGGCCAATATGTCGAGGGACTGGACAAGGGGAAGACCTGCATCGATCATGGTGGCCAATTGGCGGGTAAAGATCGCCACGGACCGCCTTTTCACTCTCCCCTTCATAAAAGGGAGGGTGATCTTGATCTCCTTTCCCTTGGCAATGATCTTCGTGGGGATGATCTGCTGTTGTCTGAGGTAGGCCCTCACGGCCATCTCATTGGGCCCCTCGAGCTCTCCCTTGCGAAACCCACCTCGGAGGAGTCTTCCTTCCCAGATGTACTTTGGCATGGTACCCTCGTTACGTTACCTTTATCTCCTTTCAGCACTCTCACCCAACATCTGCCGGAATTCCTCCAGATTGGGGGTTCTGCCCATGGCGTCGTTGAGGGTAATGAAACCCCTTTCATAGAGGGACATGAGGGACTGATTCATGGTCTGCATCCCGAACTTGAGCTGTCCCACCTGCATCTGCCCGTAGATTTGATGGATCTTGTCGTCCCTGATGAGGTTGCGGATGGCCGCGTTAGGGATCATGATCTCCAACGCCAGGGCCAACCCTGTCCCGTCGGCCCTGGGCAAGAGTTGTTGGCTGAGTACCCCTTCCACGACGAAGGAGAGCAAAGTCCTGACCTGAGGCTGCTGGTGGGGGGGAAAGACATCGATAATCCTGTTTACGCTCTCGGTGCAGGAGTTGGTGTGCAAGGTGGCGAGGGTGAGGTGTCCAGTCTCGGCGATGGTAAGGGCCGCCTCGATGGTCTCCAAATCCCTCATCTCTCCGATGAGGACCACATCGGGGTCTTGGCGGAGGATATGTTTCAGCGCTGCTTGGAAGCTGAAGGTATCTGAATTCACCTCCCGCTGGTTCATGAGACACCCCTTGTGGGGGTGGAGGTATTCGATGGGGTCCTCGATGGTAATGATGTGGGCGTTCCTCTCATCATTGATCTTATCGATCAAGGCTGCCAGCGTGGTGGACTTGCCGCAGCCGGTAGGGCCCGTGACCAGGATGAGCCCCTTGGGTCTCCTGATCAACTCCTCTACGACTTGGGGGAGGCCTAACTCTTGAAACCCCTTGATCTTATAGGGGATGGCCCTAATGGCTGCTCCCACCGCCCCCCGTTGCAGGAAGAGGTTTCCCCTGAACCGGGACAACCCCTTTATCCCGAACGAGAAATCGAGCTCATGTTCCTCCTCAAAACGATATTTTTGGGCATCGGTGAGGACGCTGTACGCAAGCTTCTTCGTATCAGCAGGGGTCAAGGGAGGGAGATCGAGGGGGACCAACCGGCCGTGCACCCGGATCTGGGGGGGTGTACCGGTGGTGATATGGAGATCCGTTGCCCCATGCTCAATCATCGTCCTCAGCAGGTCTTGCAGATCAGGCATGGCTTGCTCCTGTGAAGGTTAATCGACGGTTACCCTGAGCACCTCCTCGATGGTGGTCTCCCCCTTGTTGATTTTGATGATCCCGCTCTCCCTCAAGGTCTTCATCCCCTCCTTGACGGCCTCCTTCTTGATCTCGTTGGCAGGAGCCCTTCGGAGGGTTAACTCCTTAATCTCCTCAGTCATGGGCATCACCTCGTAGAGGGCTAACCTGCCGCGATATCCGATATTGTTGCACTTACTACACCCCCTCCCGCGATAGCAGGTGAAATCATAGATCTCCTCTTCGGGGATGCCGAGATCGAGGAGGGCCTTAGGGGGGACATCTATGGGTTCCTTGCAGTCTGGGCAGATGACGCGGATCAATCGCTGTGCTGCCACTATGATCAGCGAGGAGGAGATGAGGAACGGCTCCACCCCCATGTCCAGCAAACGGCTTATGGTGCTGGGGGCGTCGTTGGTATGGAGGGTGCTGAGGACCAGGTGCCCTGTCAGGGCGGCCTTTACCCCTATTTCAGCCGTCTCCAGATCTCTGATCTCTCCCACGAGGATGATATCAGGATCCTGACGCAAAAATTCCCTCAAGGAGGCAGCAAAGTTCAGCCCGATAGCATCATGCATCTGAACTTGATTCACTCCAGGGATGTTGAACTCTATCGGATCCTCAGCAGTGCAGATGTTGTCCGAGACCTTATTGAGCTCGGAGAGGACGGAGTAGAGGGTGGTGGTCTTCCCGCTCCCGGTAGGTCCAGTCACCAAGATCATACCGTACGGCTTATGGATGACCTGGCGGAATATCTCCAAGTTCTCCGTTTCAAAGCCCAACTTGGTCATATCGAGTTGGAGTTTCGCTTTGTCCAGGAGGCGCATGACCACCTTCTCCCCGAAGAGGGTGGGGATGACCGATACCCGAAAGTCCATCTCTCTGTTCTGCATCCTGATCAGGAAACGCCCGCCCTGGGGGAGGCGACGTTCGGCAATATCCAATTGGGACATGATCTTGAGTCGCGAGATGATCGCGCTTTTCATCACGAGGGGTGGCTTCATCACCTCATAGAGGATCCCGTCGATCCGGTACCGTACCCGCATAAATTTTTCGTACGGCTCCACGTGGATGTCGCTGGCCCCTTTACCAATGGCATCGGCGAGGAGAAGATTGACCAGCTTCACCACCGGGGCCTCTTCCGCGGTCTTTTCCAATTCGCTGATGTCAAAGCTCTCGTCGTGCCGTACCACCTCCATATCCGCGTCCTCGAAGTTGGAGAGGACTCCGGTGATGGAGGAAGTGGGATCCAAGAATTTATCGATCGCCTTCCTGATCTCCGTTTCCGAGGCCACCAAGGACTCTATGTGATACCCTGTGCGGAACTTGATATCGTCGATCACCGAGACATTAAATGGATCGACCATGGCCAGATAGAGGGTGGACCCGCTCCTGCGTACGGGTACCACCTGGTTCTTATGCATAAAATCCGACCCGATCAACCCCACCAGCTTGGGATCGAGTTCTACCTCGGCGAGGTTTATGGAGGGTACTCCGTACCGCTTGTGGAGGAAGCTGAGGAGGTCGTCCTCCGTGAGGAAACCAAGCTCTATCAGAGTAGAACTCAGGCTCACCCCCTTGAGCTTCTGTTCGCTAAGGGCAGTTTTCAGCTGGTCTTCGTTGATTATCTGCGCCTTGAGGAGGAGTTGACCGAGCCTTTCGGACATGACCTTTCCTTTTTCCTATGAATCTTCAATGACTGTCTTTAATTTTATCATTATTCACTCGTTCTGTCAACATTCCTTTGCAATTTGAGTTTGTCCTTTGCTCTCTTTACCCCCACCTGGTTCACCATCTCACAGAGGTCCTGAGGGATTCCCCCAGTACTGAACAGGGAGCGGTCTCGGAGGAGTATTCACGGCATGGTAAACGTGAAGATGTCAAGGGTCAATCTTGTGCTGAGGGGGTTACATCGGAGATAGGGAACTCGCCAGCGAGGCCCTTCAGAATTTCTCTTAGTTCTCCCTCTTGGTGGGGGGCGACCATGAGTTCTACGATACCCTCGTGAGGGTCAATGGTCCTCACCGTTGCCACCCCTTCATACGACTCGAGAACGAAGGTGAGAAAGGCTATTGCTCGGCGCGGTATCTGGATGTGAATGACGATGGTATCCATTCGGAAGAGTGACCAGGAGTATTAATCTTTTACCAGCGCTTCGGGGTGGGTTATCCGCCCCCTGATGGCACTGGCTGCGGCCACAGCAGGGTTGGAGAGGTAGACCTGGCTCGTGGGGTGGCCCATCCTCCCCACGAAGTTACGGTTGGTGGTGGCAATGGCCACCTCCTCTGCGCCTAAGACCCCCATGTGGCCGCCGAGACAGGGACCACAGGTG
>CAYQOD010000188.1:0-4168 GCA_964419065.1 uncultured Thermodesulfobacteriota bacterium
CTCAAATCTATCTACCCCAAGCCATGGGGCCATAAAAAACTGGGGGTGGGCAAGGCCGCTGGTCCCATTGACACCCCATGGGGTTGATGATATTGTGAGGGCCGCCATGCGGGATATGAGGTTGGAGTTTCAGCGCCATCAGTTGGCGAATGGTCTGAGGGTATTGACCCTCGAGGATCACTCGCATCCGATCATATCCTATCAGGTTCACTTTGCCACCGGTTCTCGAAATGAGAGGCCGGGGATTACCGGCATCTCTCACCTCTTTGAGCACATGATGTTCAGAGGGTCCGAGAAGCTGGCCCCCGAGGAGTTCGCGCGCACTATACAAGCCAACGGTGGGACCCTCAACGCCTTCACGACCACCGACAACACTACCTACTTCGAGAACCTCCCCGCTGATAAATTGGAGCTGGCCATCAGCCTGGAGGCCGAGCGGCTCGAAAACCTTCAACTCAATCAGCACACCCTGGATACCGAGCGGGAGGTGGTCAGGAGTGAGCGGAAGCTGCGGACCGTCAACTCCCCCTTCGGTCTCCTCATCGAACAACTCTTCGCCCTCGCCTTCGATCAACATCCCTATCAATGGCCGGTGATCGGTTGGGATTACGACCTCAGGCGATTGACCCTGGACGACTGCCAGGAATATTACCGCAGGGGATATGCCCCCAATAACGCGGTGGTGGTCATCGCGGGAGACTTCAGGAGGGAAGCAGCCCTCAGTTTGGTTGAAAAGTACTATGGCCACCTCAAGGTTCAACCCCCTCTGGAAACGGTCACTGCGCAGGAAAGACCGCAGCGGGGCGAGAGACGTTCTCTCTACAAAAAGGTGTCACAACTGGAGGCCTTTTTCGCCGGCTTCCACGTGCCGTCTATCAACGATCTCGATGTCTTCCCCCTGCTCGTCCTGAGTTACATACTCTCCCATGGAAAGTCCTCTCGGTTTTATCTGCGCTTCGTCAAGACCGGCAAGGCCGTAGAGGCCACAATGGAGGCAGAACCCCCGCCCTTTTGGACCATGGACCCGGGGCTGCTGCAGGTCTATGCCATAGCGGCGCCTGGGGTACCGATAGGGGGCCTCGAAGAGGAGATGTGGAAGGCCATTGAGGAGGTAAAATATGGTGCATGTGATGAGGAGGAGCTTGCCAAGGCCAAGAGGGGGCTGGAGACCTCCTTCATCATGGGGCTGCAGACCATCTTCTTTAAGGGATTAGCCGGGGGGCTCTATGAGATCAAGGGAGGGGACTGGGGGATGGTAAACACCGTATTGGATGGGTACAGGAGGATGACAAGAGAAGATGTCCAGAGGGTGGCTCAAGGATACTTGTCGGAGGATAACCGAACCGTGGTCACCTTGAAGCCCATCACCCCAGAGGAGAATGAACGCTTAGGGATCATGGAATAAACTACTATCGCCTAAAGGCGAGGGTTTTTCTCCCTGAATGGAACAATAAACGATGTTTCCTCTAAAGGCAGCGGACATAAAGAGAGTGCGTTTATCGAACGGCCTCACGGTAATGGGGCTCGAATACCACAAACTCCCCGTGGCCCAGATTACACTGATGATAAAGAGGGGGTCTGAGTGGGACCCTGGTGGGAAGGAGGGATTGTCAGACCTCACCGCTGAGATGCTGACCCTCGGCACGGAGAAGCGGGATAGTCAGAGATTGGCCCTTGAGATGGAGAAGTTGGGGGCACGGTACTCCGCCAGCTCGGGTTGGGATGCCTCTTTTCTGGAGGTCCTAGGGTTTTCAGAGGACTTCGCCACCCTGATGGACCTCTTGGGCGATATGCTCCTGCGACCGACCTTCCCCCACGAGGAGGTAAGGCAGTCCCAGCAGAGGAGGATCTCCCGCTTGATCCAGCAGCGTGATCAGGCGGAGGTCATCGCCGACGAAATGATCATTCAGCGCCTCTTGGTGGAAACTCCCTATGCCCATCCCACCTACGGCACGATCCCCTCCCTGCGCGGTCTGGAGGAAGGAGATCCCCGAGCTTTTTATCTCCGCCACTGCTCTCCCCGAGATGCCGTACTGCTGGTGGTCGGCGACCTTACCCCTGAGCAGATCTGGAGGGAGGCCGAGACCTTTTTGGAAGGGTGGAAGGCCACGGGGAGTGATGATGACAAACCTCCCTCACCGGCAAAACAAGGGGGGAGGAGGATAATCGTTGTGAACCGCCCTGACCTCACTCAGAGTCAGATACGGTTGGGGTCGCTGGGGATAACGAGACGAGATGAACGATACATCCCCTTCAAGGTGATGAACTATATCTTCGGCGGAGGGGGGTTTTCCTCACGACTTATGCAGCGGATACGGGCCGAGAAGGGTTACACCTATGGTATCAGCAGCTCCTTCAAGGCGGGCCGTATAGCAGGACCCTTCGTCATCTCCACCTTCACTCCGACGGCCACCACCGTGCCGACAATAGAGGAAATCATGACATTGATGGGGGAATTTACAAAGGAAGGGGCACAGATTCAAGAGCTTGAAGCAGCGAAGCGTTATTTCGTGGGGAGCTTCCCCCTGAAATTGGAGACCCCGGGACAAATGGCCAGGCAGATCATGGAACTGGAGCTTTACGACATCCCATTCGATTATCTCTCCACGTACACAAGGGTCATAGAGGAGGCCACCCTCGATGCGATCAACAACCTGGCCTCCACCTATCTCCTCCCAGAAGACCTCACCATCGTGGTGGTGGGCAGGGCCGATGACTTTCTGGAACCCCTACGGAACTGGGGCGAGGTGGAGTTCACCGAGTATTCCGAGGTGATAAGAGATACGTCTCTCTCCAACACCCTCTTGCACGCATCCACCACCTGCGGGTCATAGAGACTTCCCCTTCCCTGCCTGAGTTCCTCCAGGGCCTCATTCAGGCTATGGGCAGGGCGATAGGGACGATGGTGGGTCATCGCATCCAAAACATCGGCCACAGCCAGGATACGGGCCTCAAGGAGGATCTTCTCACCCTTCAGGCCGTGCGGATACCCTGAACCATCCATCCGCTCATGGTGTTGGAGGGTGATCTGGGCCACCGGCCATGGGAACTCGATCCCGTTGAGGATCTCATGTCCGGCCTGAGAATGCATCTTGATCAAGGATATCTCCAGCTCAGTGAGCCGCCCAGGCTTTACCAAGATCTCTACCGGTATGGCCATCTTGCCGATATCGTGGAGGATACCAGATATATAGATCCCTGTGACCTCTTCTTCGGCGAGTCCCATCTCCTGGGCTATGCTCACAGCGATGTCAGCTACCCCGGCAGAATGACCGCTGGTATAGGGGTCTCTATCCTCAATGACCTTTGACAAAGACTCGGCGGTCCCGAAGAAGCTCCTCTTCAATGCCTCCTTGTGTTCAGATAAAGCCCCTTCAGCCCGCTTACGCTCAATGGCCAGGGCCACCTGATCGGAGACGGAGAGAAGAATATCGACGTCTTTTTGACTGTAGAGGTTTGGGTTGGTATGGCTGTGAACGGCCATGACGCCGATGACCTCGCCCTTGGTCTTGAGCGGGACCCCGAGCCAAATCTCGGAGAGCGTCGTCATCGGCTTCAGATTCCTCTGCCTGAGATACTCCAAAAAATCTTCTTTCCTATGCAAGATCGGTTTCCCGGCCCGTATGACTATAGCGGCATGGGAGACGGAATGCGGACCGGTGACGTTGGGTATCACCGCAGGAACAGCAGTGTCCACCTCGTCTACCCAATAGGGTAAGAGAAGGGAATCGCTCTGCTTGTCGTAGAGGGCAATAAAGAAATTGGTCGTATCGATGACCCTGCCCAGGGACTGGTGGATGGACCGATAGAGCTCATCGAGATTGTCGGCGGTGTTGACGGCATTGGATATATAGAAGAGGGTACGGTTAATCTCCTCACTTTCGCGCAAGGCCTCCTGCGCACGTTTTCGCTCGATGGCCAGGGCCACCTGATCGGAAATGGAGAGGAGGATGTCGAAATCCCTTTGACTGTAACGGTTCGGGTCGGTATGGCTCTGGGTGGCCATTACCCCGATGACCTCATTTTTGACCTTGAGCGGGACCCCGAGCCAGACCTCAGGCATGGTGCCGAATACCATCTCACCCTGATCCCTTTCCTGTTTTACCATCTCTTCTTTCTTGACCAGAAGAGGGCTGCCTGTCCTGATGACTTTTCCGGTCAAGGCACT
>CAYQOD010000189.1:0-4157 GCA_964419065.1 uncultured Thermodesulfobacteriota bacterium
CAGGTATGATGAGGTGGCGCTTGCTCACATCTTCCCCTCCGGATGGGAGATCCACAATGCCCGTTTGAATATATCCGAACGCAGCAGCGGCTCTGATTTTGACTACCAGGACATCAGGGACGACAGGATCTATACCTATTTCGATATCGACCAGGACAAGGCGAAGACGTTCAGGGTCCTGCTCAATGCCAGCTATCTCGGTAAGTTTTACCTGCCCATGGTGATGACCGAGGTTATGTACGATGGGACGATTAACGCGCGTATCCCAGGAAGATGGATCACGGTGGTAAGGCCGGGCGCAACCAAGTGATTCCCATGTTACAAAAACTACGCACGCTGATTGCTTCCGTTAGCGCCGCGCTGACGCGCGTATCCTGGAGGCAGTATTTGTTTCTGACGGTACTCCTCCTGGGCTGTCTACTGTTTTGGTTTAGTCTGCCTGCACCCCTCTTTGACGCACCCTTTTCCACCGTCATCGTGGATCGCGACGGGGAACTGCTCGGCGCATCCATCGCCTCCGATGAGCAATGGCGATTTCCGCCCACTGACCAGATCCCCGAAAAATTCGTCCGCGCGATAACCTGCTATGAGGATCGACGATTCTTCCGTCACCCGGGTGTTGACCCCCTGGCAGTGGCACGGGCGCTCTGGTTGAATATACGGTCAGGCAGGGTCGTCAGCGGCGCCAGCACGATCACGATGCAGGTGATTCGGCTCTCTCGGCAGGGGCGACCACGGACGCTGTGGGAAAAACTCATCGAGATGACCCGTGCCCTCCGACTTGAAATCTCTATGAGCAAAGGGGAGATCCTGGCCCTCTTCTGCTCCCATGCACCGTTCGGTGGTAACGTAGTCGGCATTGAGGCCGCGGCCTGGCGATACTTCGGACGTGGACCCAATAAGCTTTCCTGGGCTGAAACCGCGATGCTTGCGGTCCTCCCGAACAGCCCGACGCTGATCCATCCTGGTAAAAACCGGGATAAGCTCCTGCAGAAGAGAAATGAACTCCTGGACAGACTGCGCGAGGACGGCGTCATCGATTCGCTCTCATGCGATCTCGCAAAAAGGGAGCCGTTACCTCCAGAACCACACCCCATCCCCATGCTGGCGCCCCATCTGCTCACTCGGGTAAAAATGTCGGAGGGATCGTTACAGGGCAACAGTACACGGTCGCGATCCCCCTTCGAAAACCCCTTCCGGATAAGGACAACGCTGAAAAAAGACCTTCAGATTCGTGCCTCTCATATCATCCAGCGACATCACAGCCCTCTTGCCGGAAACGGGATTCACAACGCAGCCGCACTGATCATGGAGGTAGATACCGGTGACGTCCTTGCATATGTGGGTAACATTCCCGATTTCAGCAGTTCGGAGCATGGGAACTATGTTGACGTCATCACCGCCCCGCGCAGTACCGGGAGCATCCTCAAGCCGTTGCTTTATGCAGGCATGATACACGTCGGTGAGCTACTCCCAACAGAGCTCGTCCCCGACATACCAACTCGCATGGGAGGGTTTGCACCCCAGAACTACTCCAGAACATACTACGGCGCTGTCCCTGCATACATGGCACTGGCGCGGTCTCTGAATGTCCCTGCGGTGCGCATGCTCCATTCGTACGGGGTAGATCGGTTTTATTCACTGCTCAAAGACCTTGGGATGACAACCCTTCACCGTCCGGCTCATGACTATGGTCTCTCCCTCATCCTCGGCGGCGCAGAGGGGACCTTGTGGGAAATCACCGGCATCTATGCAAGTATAGCTCGGTGCGTCAACCATTTTTCCCACGGAACAAACGCAGAGGTAAGTACATTCTTTCCGCCGCGGTATCTACAGGAGCAGCCCGCTGCCAGCTGCAAGAAAGGCGGACACCGTAGCAATACACGTAAAAAGGCGACTACCGAAGAGCCGCTGGGACCAGCTGCCTGCTGGCTTGCCCTGCAGGCCATGGTCGAAGTGGTTCGTCCGGGTGAAGAGAGCAACTGGCAGGATTTCGCATCTTCACGAAAAATAGCGTGGAAAACCGGAACCAGCTATGGGTACAGAGATGGATGGGCCATTGGGGTCACGCCGCGATATGCTGTAGGTGTATGGGTGGGAAATGCCGACGGTGAAGGACGAGCTGGTTTAACCGGTATCGCAACAGCTGCCCCCATACTGTTTGAACTCTTCGGACTGCTCGAGGTACAGGGCTGGTTTGATATACCTGAAGTCGATCTTTTTGAAATAGAGGTTTGCACCAAGAGTGGTTGTCGCGTCGGGCCGTATTGCACCGAGGTTCAAAAGGTGTTGGTCCCCTTTTTCTGTTTGCGCGGCCATCGGTGTCCGTACTGTCAGGCTATCCACTGCGATCCGAATCTGAGGTGGCGGGTCCATAGCGAATGCGAACGCATTGCCAGCATCAGAGCTGCGCCATGGTTTGTCTTACCTCCAGCCATGGAGTGGTACTATAAGAAAAACCATTCTGATTATCGCATCCTGCCACCGTACCGCAGCGACTGTGTAGAATCGATGGGTGGGGGGGAAACTGCATCCATGTCCCTCATATACCCGGGAAAGGACGGATTGATTTACATCCCTATCGAGCTTGACGGCCGACGGGGAAGGACTGTTTTTGAGGCCGCTCACAGAGATGTCCATGCCACCATTTACTGGCACCTTGACGGAGAGTACCTGGGTGTAACACGGGATATACATCAGATGGCCCTCGCGCCGAACCCGGGTGAACATATGCTGACCTTGGTGGATGAGCACGGTGAACGCCTCCAGAGGAGGTTTATGGTCTTGGCAAAAGAGCAAACTGCAGATCGAACAATCAAAGATGTAGACAAGACGTATGAAGTTACTCAACGGTGACGCCATGTTTTTTGTATCTGGTACACAACCGTGTCCCGCCCATAAGGTCTCCATCTTCAAAATTGCCCATGCTCAAGAGCTGAGTCCCCATTCTCATCTCATAGAGACCATGAGCTCAGCTCCAGAATCCATAGAAAAACCTAACCCCTCACTGCTCTGTTGCAGCAAGGGGTTAGGTTCGGTTCACAAAGTCGCCTTGAGCTCCCGATTCGGTGCGTGGTCCTATGCCCTGGGCAGGTCAGGAAACGCCTCGGCCACTGCAGGGCAGAGGATCTTCCCATCTCGCATGTTGAGGGCAGCGGCCCTGCCTTCACTCAGTGCGATGAACGAATCGAGGCCAAGGCGGACAAGTTCACGGCAATAAGGGAGTGTGGCATTGCAAAGCGCTTGACTGCTTGTCCTTGTGACCGCCCCTGGCATATTGGTAACGCAGTAGTGAATCACGTCATCGACCACGAATATCGGATCACTGTGTTTCGTGGGCCGACTGGTCTCGAAACATCCACCCTGATCAATGGATACATCAACCAGAACCGATCCCTTCTTCATGTGCTTGAGGGTCTCCCGTTTGATAAGTACCGGAGCCTTTCCGCCAGGAATCAGAACCGCTCCAACAACCAGATCAGCCTCTCTCGCATGGCGCTCTATGGCATGGGGGTCACCGTAGACCGTCGTGACATTGGATGGCATGATCTCATCTAAATAGCGCAAGCGATCGAGGTTAATATCCATGATGACGACATGAGCACCCATGCCGGCTGCGATCCAGGCGGCGCTCGTGCCGACCACGCCACCACCGATGATCAAGACATGAGCTGGTTCCACGCCCGCAACACCACCCAACAGTACGCCTCTTCCCCCCATAGGTCTCTCCAAGTATTTGGCACCCTCTTGGATCGACATCTTGCCTGCCACCTCACTCATGGGCGTAAGAAGTGGCAGTCGTCCCTGTTCATCGAACAGCGTCTCATACGCAACAGCGGAGACCCCACTCTTGAGACACCCTTCTGTGAGTTCGCGTGAACCGGCAAAATGAAAGTAACAGAAAAGGATCTGCTCTTTTCGGAGTTTTTTAATCTCCTCCGGTTGCGGTTCCTTGACTTTGACAACGAGCTCTGCTTGATTAAAGATCATATCTGCGGCCTCTACCACCTTGGCGCCGGCGTCAGAGTAGGTTGCGTCCTCATAACCGACGCCGAGACCAGCCCCCTTTTCGACCAGAACCGTATGACCATCTTCAGTCAGCAATTGAACGCCGACCGGCAGCATGGCAACTCGGTACTCATCAGCCTTGATTTCGC
>CAYQOD010000190.1:0-4134 GCA_964419065.1 uncultured Thermodesulfobacteriota bacterium
AATTCCAGTTATGCAGCGCAGTGGCGGAGGCGTCATTGTCAACGTCTCCTCAGAATTGGGAATGGTTGGTGGGTCGGAGATTGCTGCGTACTGTGCTTCGAAGGGCGGCGTTGTACAACTGACCAAAGCGATGGCGATCGACCATGCCGCTGACCAGATCCGGGTCAACTGTGTCTGTCCAGGTCCGGTATCTACCCCATTGTTGGAGGACATCATTGCGTCCTCCTCCAATCCTGAAGAGGAACGGCAGAGCATCGTGAACAAGACGCTGTTGAAGCGATTAGCCCATCCCCATGAGATCGCTCAGGTGGTTTTATTCTTGGCCTCTGATGAATCCTCCTATATGACAGGTTCAGTGGTAGTAGCCGACGGTGGCTGGACTGCCTGGTGATAAGTCTGGCCTCGGATCAAAGGGGATTTACAGTGTACGACGTTCGCCCAAACATAGTCCGCGATACGCTTCGCAAGTCGTAAAGTCGTTATACTGCCGCGAACGGAGACCTGTATGTACAACGTAATGGTGCCTACTCACTGACGAAATTGAGGTATCGAGACCTCTCAGAGGAAAAAATGACAAGAGGAAAAAAGACCACGGCGCTCATCATCCTCTCCTTCTTTGTGCTGTTGATAACGGCTGCCTTCGTCCTGCCCTATATCATCAGCCTGGACCGGTACAAGGGGATGATCGAGGCCAAGCTAGAGGAGACCATCCAACGGGAGGTCTCGTTGGGAGGGCTGCGGATAACCATACTACCCTCTGTCGGAGCGAAGATCGAAGACCTCGTGATTGCCAACCCGCAGGGTTTCTCCCCTACCCCCTTCCTATCACTGCAGAGTGCATCTGTTAAGGTCAAACTGCTCCCCCTCTTAACAGGGAAGAAGGAGATTACAGGGCTCGCCCTGCAACGCCCTGAGATCTTCATCGAGCGCAACAAGCACGGGCGATTGAACATCCCCCTGATGGATACGAAACCCAGCGCAGGGAGAAGGGGGGCGCTCAAGAGCGGAAAGATCGATGTCGGTGAATCGAAAGTCCTCCAGAACCTCCTCCTCTCAACGGTTTCCATCAAGGATGTAAGACTTATCTATCTGGACCAGCGAGTCACCCCTGCTCAACGGAACGAGATCGGCGAGATAGACCTCTTGGTGAGGGACCTCTCCCTGGAGAAGCGGATACACTATGACCTCTCCCTGAGAGGGGCAGAAGGGGAGATATCGGTGAAGGGGTGGATGGGCCCCCTGGGAAAGACCATAGACCTGACGAAGATCCCCCTGGAGGGGAGCGTGGGGATCGATATCCCTCAGCTCGGTGATTTCTTGAAGAAAGTAGCTGGGGCAGGAGGACCCAGCCTGCAGGGCCTGCTCACGGGAGAGCTGAATTTCTCGGGTGACACAGGCTCTGCACTCACAGGAAAGGGCGAGATCGCCCTCAAGACCCTCTCGCTGGGGGAAAAGGAGGGGCGGATGATCCACGATCTCGACCTCCTCCTGCGCCCTGAGGCCGACCTCTCATTCAAGGAGGGAAAGCTGCGTCTTCGATCTTTACTCAGGATAGAAGACACGTTCTTTGACATCGCGGGTGAATTCAGGGACCTGGGCAAGAGGCCCGCTGGCAAACTGACCATCTCCTCCCGAGAGCGCATCCAGGTAGGGCAATGGGGAGAGAAATTTCCTGCCCTGAAAAACACAGCCATCGTGAAGGGCGACCTCGCCATCACAGGATACTACAAACTCTCTCCGCAGGAGTCTCCCCTCCTCTCCCTGAATGCGACCTCCACCCGCATGGAGATCGCCCTGGTCAACGGAGAAAAAACAAAGGGCAAGAAAGAAACACCGAAGCAGCGAAAGACAGAAGCGCCTCAAGGCACACAACCCACCAAAAAAGGCGGACCTTCAATTACGGGGAAACTCACCGTGAAGGAGGGAAAATTTGAGAAGGTCGATTTTCATGACCTGCTGATCATCGCGGCCATGAAGGATGAGGAATTGAAGATAGAGCGATTCTCCCTAGCGGCCTTTGGGGGAACGCTGAAGGGCTCTGGGAGGCTCGGGGGAGGACCCTTCCAGGTTACGACCGACATTACAGAGGTAGACGTCAATACCGTCTTGGGCAGCCTTACCTCTTGGAAAGGGATGATGCAGGGGAGGCTCAATGGAGGGATCACTCTCCGGGGCAAGGACCTTTCCATCGACTCTCTCAGAGAAGACCTCACGGGGAAGGGTGCCGTCCAGATACGGGAAGGAGAGCTCTCCTGGTTGAATATCGTGGGCTCCATCGTCCAGGCCCTGGGGGGCAAAGGGTGGGGTAAGGAGAAGACGACCTTTGATGATCTCTCAACCTCCTTCAGCATTCAGGAGGGACAGATATCCCTCCCCGACCTGCTGCTCACCTATAAGGATATGGGGCTGAAGTTGCAGGGGGGCATCGATTTCAATCTGCGGCTTCAGATGGAGGGAGAGGCACAACTCCCCCCCTCGGTAACCAAAGACCTCTCCGGAAAGGCCTGGGGGTATCTGCAGGACAAACAGGGACGTCTTGTCGTTCCGTTCACCCTGAAGGGTGACCTGCAAAAGCCGAAGGTGGAGATCAGCGCGACAGACCTCATAGAACGGGGACTCGAAGGGGTGTTCGACGAACTCCTGCGAAAAAAGCGCCGCTGAAAGGGCTTGCCTTCCTCCCCCGGTCTGTTCTATCTTCGGTATGGCGACATCACAAGGAGTAAGCTCAGTGTTTGAGGAGTTTTACAGGGTAGGCAGGGAACTGTTGATGATGGGGCTGATCTCCTCCCACGGGGGTAACTTGAGCGTCAGGATGGACAACAAACTCCTCATCACCCGTCGAGGCTGCATGCTAGGGGATCTTCAGGAAGGGGATATCGTCGAGACAGGGCTGGAGCAAGAGGACAACAAGACCATTCTTGCCTCCACCGAGGCGGTAGTACACCGGGCCATCTACCAAGCGACCTCAGCCCTGGCCATCGTTCACTGTCATCCCCCTTTCGCTATCGCCCTCTCGTTGGGGATGGACGCCATCGTCCCGGTGGACTCAGAGGGCTCCTACCTCCTCCATCGGGTCCCTGTGGTAGCGACTGAAAAAACCGTTGGGTCCAAGGAGGTGGCTCGTATGCTCCCTCCCCTCCTGAAGGATTGTCGGGTCGCCATGGTCAAGGGGCACGGCTCCTTCGCCGTCGGGCAGACCTTAGAAGAGGCCCTGATGGCGAGCTCGGCCCTGGAGGCCTCCAGCAAGATCATCGCCATAACAAAGGTGTTGGGCATGAATATAGAGGAAGTAGCGCACGTAAAACGAGGTGAAAACTGCTAGCCTACAAGGAGGAAGATTGCAGATGAAATTCTTTATCGACACGGCCAACCTGGAGGAGATCAAAGCGGGCTTGGAGATGGGGCTGGTTGATGGGGTCACCACCAACCCCACCCTCGTCTCTAAGGAGGGGACGAAATTCCGCCCCCTGGTGGCCGAGATCTGTCGCCTGGTGGACGGACCGGTCAGCCTGGAGGCGACCAGCCTCGATGCCGAGGGGATGGTCAAGGAGGCCAGGGAGTTGGCCACCATCGGCAATAATGTCGTGGTCAAGATCCCGATGAGCGAGGAGGGGATCAAGGCGGTAAAGAGGCTGAGCGCTGAAGGGATCGATACCAACGTGACCCTCATCTTCTCCCCCTCGCAGGCCTTGCTCGCCGCCAAGGTAGGGGCGACCTACGTCAGCCCCTTCGTCGGGAGACTGGATGATATCTCCACCGCGGGGATGGAGTTGGTAGAGCAGATCATCACCATCTTTGAAAATTACGATTTCCCCACCCAGGTGATCGTGGCCAGCATACGACACCCCCTCCATGTCGTGGAAGCTGCCCTCATGGGCGCGGATATCGCCACCATCCCCTTTACGGTCTTACGACAGCTGACCACGCACCCGTTGACCGATCTCGGGATTCAGCGTTTCTTGGACGACTGGGCCAAGGTCCCGAAGAAGTAAAGAAAATTGCCCCCTGAGACCTATCCCCGCCCACAGGGCGGGGCTTTACGGCCTCACGGAAAACCGGCAACTTTCAAATTCTAATTTTAAATCGCCATTCATCCCCGTTCACAGAACGGGGCATTCTGGCTGTTTTAGTAAA
>CAYQOD010000191.1:0-4123 GCA_964419065.1 uncultured Thermodesulfobacteriota bacterium
CTCTCGGCCTCCCTGCTGCTCTTGGCCCCCCGCACGACGATCTCCACCACCTTCGTCCTCCCTTCCCCATCCCTGACGATAGCCTGGGCCAGCCGGCCCATGACGCCGAAGAGGGCCTTCTTAAAGGACTCAAGCCGCTCATCTCCAGGATGAAGTGGACTGTTGCCCTTGGCGCCGTTGGCCATCAGGAGGATCATGTCATTGGTGCTGGTATCCCCATCGACCGTGATCCTATGAAAGGTAGAGCTGACCCCCTCTCGTAAAAGGGCGGACAATACCTCATGCCCTGCAGCAGCATCGGTCAGGAGAAAGGTCAACATGGTGGCAAGCTGGGGATGAAGCATCCCCGCCCCCTTGGTCATACCGAGGATAGTAACCTCCTGCCCACCGATGGCCACCTGCTCCGTGACCATCTTGGGGCGTGTATCAGTGGTCATCATGGCCTCGGCGACATCATGAAACCCATTTGGGGAGAGTGTGGCAACCAAAGACGGAATTCCCCTTTCGATCTTTTCCATGGGAAGGGGGCGACCGATCACCCCCGTGGAGGAGACCAGGACCTGCTGGTGGGGTATATGGAGGGCGCGGGCCGTTAACCTCGCCATGGCCTCTGCGTCCAGCAGCCCCTGCTGGCCGGTACAGGCATTGGCATTACCGCTGTTGACAATGAGGGCGCGGCAGATACCCCCCCGCACCCTCCTCCTGGTATAGAGGACAGGTGCAGCCTTGACCCTGTTTCTCGTAAAGAGGCCGGCCACCGTCGCCGGAACCTTTGAATAAATGAGGGCCAGATCCTTAGCCCCCTCTGCCTCCTTTATTCCACAGGCGATCCCCGCCGCCTGATATCCCTGAGGTCCCAGTTCGCTACCTCCCGCAGCACTTCTTGTATTTTCTCCCGCTGCCACAGGGGCAGGGGTCATTGCGGCCGACCTTTTTGCCCTCGCGGCGCACGGGCGTAAGCCTCGCCTCCTCCCCTTGCATCTCGGGAGGGGAAGGTGCTCGCATCGCTTCAGGGGAAGGAGGCGGTAGTGGGCCGCCGAGCCCCCCCCTGATCAAGAACAGCCGCGATCCCAGGGCCTGCTGTAGTGTCGGCACCTCTTCCTCTTTGGCAAGCTGCACAGCGAAGAGCTTGTGCACCGCATCCTCCCGTACGCTGGCCAACATATCGATAAAAAGCTCATATGCCTCCCGCTTATATTCTAACAGGGGGTTCTTCTGACCATAGCCCCGCAGTCCTATCCCCTCCTTCACGTGATCGATGTTCAGCAGGTGATCTTTCCAGTGGCTATCCAAAGTCTGCAGGAGGATGAAGCGCTCCAGATCCCTCATCAC
This sequence comes from uncultured Thermodesulfobacteriota bacterium, assembly GCA_964419065.1. Taxonomy (GTDB): domain Bacteria; phylum Desulfobacterota; class B13-G15; order B13-G15; family RBG-16-54-18; genus CAYQOD01. The sequence goes on from CAYQOD010000191.1 coordinate 1,333, forward strand.
TCCTTCACCGAAGGCTATCTCCTTCTCATTATAGAAGGGTTGGACCTTCTCCATGAGGAAGGCCCTGAGGTTCTCCTGGCTCATATCCTCCACGGTCTCTCTGTTGAGTTCCGAATGAAAGGAAAAACTCTGATGAAAGGCCTCCCGCAATCCCTCCAGATCCCACTCTTCAGGGTAACGCTTCTCATCAGTATATTCTTCGACGACCCCCTCTACCACCTCTTCTATCATATCGAGGACCATCTCCCTCAAACGCTCTCCCTTCAAGATCTCTCTGCGTTGGGAGTAGGTTACCTCTCGCTGTTGATTCATCACGTCGTCATATTCCAAGAGGTGTTTTCTGATCTCAAAATTGTGACCCTCCACCCTCCGTTGGGCGTTCTCGATGGCCCTGGTAACCAGGGAGTGCTCTATCGGCTGATCATCTTCTACCCCCAGTTTATCCATGATCCCTGAAATCCTTTCGGAGCCGAAGATCCGCAACAGGTCATCCTCCAGGGATAGATAAAAACGGGATGAACCAGGGTCTCCCTGGCGACCGGCCCTCCCCCGCAACTGGTTGTCGATGCGACGGGCCTCATGTCGCTCTGTCCCGAGGACATGCAACCCACCCTGCTTGATCACCTCCTCTTTCTCTTGGGAGGTGACGGCGGAAGCCTCTTGATAGGCGGCCTCTAGCTCACCATCATCCGCCTCCTTACCCACCGTGTGGAGGGCGATCATCTTGGGGTTCCCCCCTAAAAGGATGTCAGTGCCTCGACCAGCCATATTGGTGGAGATGGTCACGCCCTTGAAGCGACCTGCCTGCGCGATGATCTCGGCCTCTCTCTCATGGTGTTTGGCGTTGAGCACGTGGTGGGGGATACCCCTCTTCTTCAACAACCTGCTCAACCGCTCTGACTTATCGATGGAGACGGTCCCCACCAAGACGGGTCGCCCCATGTTGTAGAGTTCCTCTATCTCCCTCACCACTGCATTGAACTTCTCCGGCTCCGTCTTGTAGATCACATCCGAATAGTTGGTCCGGATCAGGGGGCGATTGGTGGGGATCACCAGCACGTCGAGCTTATATATCTTCTTGAACTCCGCTGCCTCGGTGTCGGCGGTCCCTGTCATCCCGGCCAATTTGTCGTACATCCTGAAGTAGTTCTGAAAGGTGATGGTGGCCAAGGTCTGGTTCTCACTCTCGATCCTGACCCTTTCCTTGGCCTCCACGGCCTGGTGGAGGCCATCGCTCCAGCGCCGACCCGGCATAAGCCTGCCGGTGAACTCATCGACGATGATCACCTTGCCATCCTTCACCACATAGTCCACATCCCGCTTGAAGAGGGTGTGGGCCCGCAGGGCCTGGTTCACGTGATGGAGGGTATCGATATGCCTCGGGTCGTAGAGGTTCTCCACGTTCAAAAGCCTCTCCACCCTGGCCACCCCCTCTTCGGTGAGGACTGCGGTGTTGCTCTTCTCATCGATGGTATAATCCCGCTCTCTGCGCAGTTGCGGGATAATCCGGTTGATCTTATAGTACTTATCGGTGGACTCCTCCGATGGCCCAGAGATGATCAAGGGGGTCCTCGCCTCGTCGACGAGGATGCTGTCTACCTCATCCACGATGGCGTAGTGGAGCTCTCGCTGGACATAGTCGTCCAGGCTGAACTTCATGTTATCACGCAGGTAGTCAAACCCGAACTCATTGTTGGTCCCATAGGTGATATCGGCCCCGTAGGCCTCCCTCCTGGCATGGTCTTCCATGTCGTGCAGGATCACGCCCACCGGGAGCCCTAAAAAACGGTAGATGACCCCCATCCACTCACTGTCACGCTTGGCCAAATAGTCATTGACGGTGACGATATGCACCCCCTTCCCTTGCAGGGCATTGAGGTATGCCGGCAGGGTAGACACCAGGGTCTTCCCCTCTCCGGTGGCCATCTCGGCGATCTTGCCTTCGTGCAGGGCTATTCCACCGATGAGCTGGACATCAAAGTGGCGCTCTCCGAGGGTGCGCCTGGCCACCTCTCTGACCACGGCAAAGGCCTCGGGCAAGAGAGCGTCGAGGGGTTCTCCGTTATCCAATCTCTCTTTCAATTCACCGGTCTTGGCGGTCAAACGGTGGTCACTGAGGGGGTAGATCTGGGGCTCGAGATCGTTTATCCTCTCGACGAGGGGCTGAATCCTCTTGAGTTCTCGCTCGTTTTTGCTCCCCACCACCTTTTTTACCATGTCACCGAGCATCTCTATCTGCCTCCGCAAAAATACCCCGCCAGGGGGGGTGTCCCCCTTTAAGCGGGTTAGGTTATGAGGGTATTCTAACGTAAAAAGAGGAAAAAGGGAAGGAACTTAATTCAGGATGTAGCGCAACGGGTTTAGATTAACCCCGTTCAACTGCACCTCATAGTGCAGATGGGGACCAGTAGCTCTCCCAGTGTTGCCAATAGCAGCGATCCGTTCACCCCTCTTGACCTTCTGCCCCACATTCACATAGGCCTTGGAGAGGTGAGCATAGCGGGTAGTGATGCCATATCCATGGTTGATCTCCAAGGTCAACCCAAACCCGAAGTTATCATGAACACGGGAGATCACTCCATCAGCGGGGGCGATGATAGGGGTTCCCATCCTGTTGGCTATATCGAGCCCCTCATGAAATTGTTTTAATCCAGTAAAGGGATCAACTCGATAGCCGAAGCCAGAGGTCATCCACCCACGGACAGGCCAGATAGAGGGGGTACATATCAATTGTTTCTTTTTACCCTCTAAAAAGGAATAGAGTTCTTGGAAGCTCCTCTCGCGGAACTGT
>CAYQOD010000192.1:0-4094 GCA_964419065.1 uncultured Thermodesulfobacteriota bacterium
GAGGAGTTGTTGACAGAGGGGGAAGAGGATACATGAGGCGCTCCGTGAGACTTGTTGTGGTGATCCTCATGATCTGGGCTGTCTCGACCTCCTGTCAAAAGGGTCTTCCTCAGCAGGTAGTGGCGGAGGTCGATGGTGATCCGATCAGCGCTGAGGAGTTCACCGAGGAACTCTTCCCCTTGGTCGAGGGTTACCACGTTCCACCTTCTCCGCAAGAGAAGGTAGCCTTGGAAACGCTGAAAGAAGCCCTTTTGAATCAGCTTATCGAAAAAAGACTTATCCTCACCGAGGCCCAAAAAATGGGGATAACAGTGAGCGATGAGGAACTGGAGAGGGCCTTAGAGTCTATCAAAGGTGGTTACCCTGAAGGGGGGTTTGAGGAGTTCACCGAGGCAAGTGAGATCACTCTTGCACAATGGAAGGAGAGGCTGCGACAGAGGCTCCTGATCGAAAAGGTCATCCATCGGGTCTCTCGGGTTACCGCATCCATCGATGAAGCCACCCTCAGGGCGTATTATGAGGGGCATCGAGAGGAGTTTGCGGTATCTGAACAGGTGAGGGCGCGGCACATCGTGGTCCAGGACCGCAAAGATGCTCAAGCGATCTTGAGTAAGCTCAGGGAGGGAGAATCCTTTGAGAAGCTGGTGAGGAGGTATTCCTCTGGGCCAGAGGCCGAAGAAGGGGGCGACCTGGGGTTTTTCGCCCGGAGAGAGATGCCGGAGGAGTTTGAGGTGGTCTTCTCCTTGAAGGTGGGGGAGATAAGCGACATCGTGCAGAGCCCCTATGGTTACCACATATTCCAGGTTGTGGACAAGCGGGGAACATCTGAATTGGGCTTCACAGACGTGAAGGGGCAGATCAGGGAGAGGATCGTGCGGGAGCAGGAGGAGAAGACCTTTCAGAATTGGCTGGCAGGGATCACGAAAAAGGCAAAAATCAGGGTGAATCAAAAGGCCCTGAAGGAAATAGGACCTCCCATTCCTAAAAGAGAAAGGGCGAGAGAATAGAGAGAGGGATACCGGCGATGTTGAAAAAGATTTCCGGTCTGCTGTTCATTTCTTTTTTATTGATACCTGCCTCCTCCGCCGGGACGGTGTTGGATCAAGTGGTGGGCGTAGTGGATGGTGAGGTGATTACCCTTTCCGAGCTCGATGAGGCCATGGCGAGATATGGAAAGGCCAACCTCTCTGACGGAATGAACCCCCTGGATAGGAAGATACGGTTGTCCTGGGCCCGCAAGGAGGCTTTGGAGATGTTGATCGAGGATAAGCTCTTGCAGAAGGTGGCCCTGAGCTCTGGTGTCAAGGTTACAGACGAAGAGGTGGACAAGACCATTGCAAAGATGAAGGAAGAGGGCGGGGTGACCGACCTCCAGATGGAGAAGGAGCTCGCCTCTCAAGGATTTACCCTCGAGGGGTATCGCCACTATCTCAAGGTTCAGATCAGGAGGACCAGGATAATAGAGAGCCTCATCAAACCCAAGGTATCCATGGAAGAGGGGATGATACGAAAGTATTTTCAAGACCACGGAGAGAGATACCTACCCCCCCCTCAGATACGGGTGGACCACATATTGATAACGGTCCCCCCTGATGCACCCCCCAAAGAGGTGGAGCAGGCCAAAGAAAGGATGGAAAAGGTGCTACGGCTGCTGAACGAAGGGGCGGCATTCGAGGAAGTGGCTAGGCTTTATTCGGATGACCCCTCAGCCAGTTCGGGAGGAGATCTCGGCTTTTTTGAGAAGGGGGAGATGCGCCCTGAACTCGAAGAGGTGGTTTTTGCCATGGAGGTGGATGAGGTGAGCGGAGTCATGAGGTCTTCCCAGGGATTTCACCTCTTCAAGGTGACGGAAAAGAACGTGGGGAAAGAGCCTCTCCCGTATGAAGAGGTCAAGGAAAAGGTCATGGGAGACTACTATCGATCGGAGGTGGAGAGACTCTATACCAAGTGGCTGGAAGATTTGAAGGAGCGCCTCAAGGTAGAGGTCAAACTGTAGGTCCCCTCTTTTGATCCTACACACGAGCAATGTCCCCCCCGTTAATCGCCATAACCATGGGTGACCCTGCAGGTATAGGACCGGAGATCATCCTTAAGGCCTTCGGCGAAAGGGAGGTCTTTGCTCAGTGTAGGCCCCTGATAGTAGGGGATGAAGGGATCTTGTCCCATACCATCCACTGGATGAACTCTCCTGTGGTGATAAAGAAGATAGAGGACCCTGGGGAAGGGGATTTTATCCCCGGGACCTTGAATCTCGTACCCCTGACCGACCTCTCCCCTGAACAGGTCCCCTTGGGTATGCCCCAGAAGGAAGGAGGAGAGGCGGCCTATCGATATATCGAGAGAGGGGTGAAGATGACTCAGACGGGCATCGTCGATGCCATGGTGACGGCCCCTATCAGCAAAGAGGCCTTACATATCGCAGGACACCCCTTCCCCGGTCACACAGAGCTCTTGGCGGCCATGACCGGCGCAGAGGATTATGTGATGATGTTGGCTGGTCCTCAGTTGCGCGTGGCCCTGGTGACCACCCATCTCCCCCTCCGAGAGGTCCCCTCCGCCCTGTCCAGGGAGAGGGTCAAGAGGACCATCGTGATCACCTCCCAGGGGTTGCGGAGGTATTTCGGGATCGGGGTCCCCAAGCTGGCTGTGGCGGCCCTCAATCCCCATGCGGGAGAAGGGGGACTCTTCGGCTCTGAAGAGGAAGAGGTTATAGCGCCTGCCATCGAGGAGTGCCGCCGAGAGGGTATCAAGGTAGATGGTCCCCTCCCCTCCGACTCTCTCTTCTTTCGAGCCGTTCAGGGGGGGTATGATGCGGTTGTATCCATGTATCATGACCAGGGGTTGATCCCCCTCAAACTCCTGCATTTTTGGGAGGGCGTCAATGTCACCCTGGGACTGCCCATCATCAGGACCTCTGTCGATCATGGGACGGGATACGACATAGCCGGGCAGGGGGTTGCTGATCCGACGAGTCTCATCAGTGCCATCAAGATGGCGGCGGAGATGGTCATGGCAGAGAAAGGGAGGGATTAGGCGATGCAGAGTTGGCCCGTCTTATTGCTGATCGGTCTGTTCATCGGGATGGCCGGGGGATTTATCGGCCTCGGTGGCGGATTTCTGCTCATTCCCATCCTCCTCTCTATGGGGTTTGAGGCCCAGAGGGCTGTGGGGACATCCTTTGCAGTGATCCTTATGATATCATTGTCCGCCTTTGTGGCCCATAGCAGGTTGCACAATGTGGATTACAGGTTAGGATTGATCCTTAGCCTCGGTGGGGTTATCGGTGCCCAGATCGGGGCGAGGTTAGTGGAGCTTGTTCCCCACATTACCTTTAAGCGCATCTTCGCCGTTATCCTGGCCCTTATCGCCGTGAGGATCTTCTTCCAGAAATAGCGGACCTCGTTATGTCCTCAACAGTTCCCACGTGGCAGCATCGACGATCCCATCGGGGTTCAGTCCACGCTCCCTCTTGAACTCGACGATGGCGGCCCATGTTTCCCTGTTCCAGATCCCATCTATCGGTCCATTGTAATATCCCCTCGCCTTCAGTGACCTTTGGATACCAACAAGGGGCACGTCCACCCTGATCATCACGCAGGCACCACCGGGAGGACACGCAGGGTTAGAGTACGGTGAACAGGGAGGGCATGGATAACAGGTTGGGTTTAGGGCGCGCAGGCCGGGTCACCAGGAGCGCACGTAGGGTCACGTGGGCGGCAGGGGACACCTCTGCCGCCCACATCAATACCGGAGGGATCCCTGATCTCTGGGGGTTCAAAGAACCCTCTGATGCCGAACAATAACCCGGTATAGAGACCGACCACGCACCTTAGTGAGGTCTTGATAAAGCTCCTTCTGCTCTCTTGGGTTTCCATGTCTCCTCCTCATCCTTAGTGCTTCGATTCGCACATACAGTGTCGTATCCCTGGGTCTTGAATTTGAGCACTTGCTCTCTCCATTCGGCCCGAGCCCTTCGGTCTGCCTTCGGCCATGAGCTCGGGTCGAATGGAGCTCAGGGTCGAAGACTCATGGCCGAGGGCAGCACTAAGTCCTGAGGGAATAAATTCGTCACCGAATTTATGACTCGATGGACT
>CAYQOD010000193.1:0-4083 GCA_964419065.1 uncultured Thermodesulfobacteriota bacterium
TTCTTCATCATCTCCGCCATCCCTGCACTCCTCACCTTCGGGGAGGCATCTTTGGTGAAGGCGATCTGGCAGATAAACTCCACGGCCCGGGGGAAATCCTCCTTGATCCGGCTGAGGATACGGGTGTCCACCCGCAGCTTCGCCCCGGTCCCCACCAGGACCAACCCCTTGGGGAGAGTCGGAAACCTCAGGGCCAGATCCATGGCGATGGCCCCTCCCATAGAGTGCCCGATCACGAAGGGACTGATCACCTTTAGTTCATCCAGGGCCCCCCTGACCCAGAGGGCATAGCTCCTGATTGCCTCGGCCCCCTCGCCGTGAGCCGCTCCGTGTCCGGGCAGCTCCATGATAAAGAGGTTGAAGTCTCGGTTAAAGTAGTTCCTCTGGGGGTACCAGGCGGCATAGTTGCCCCCTGCCCCATGGATAAAGACCAGGGAATCCTTCCCCTCGTCTCTTCTTCTTCCCAAAACCACATTTCCCCTCATGCCGTAGACATCAATTATGGGCATCGATCACCTCTCGATATTTCCTGCATCCCTCTATCCCCTGACATTACCCTTCAACTTCCTGTCCAATACATCCCTAAAACGCTCCCAATCGAAGAAGGGTCCTGGATCCCCCTTTCTCCCAGGAGCAATGTCGGCATGTCCTACGATCCTCTCTGGGGTAATCAGGGGGTATCTCTCAATCAACAACCGGCATAATTCCACCAGGGCACGGTATTGATCATTGGTGAAGGGGTGGTCCAGGGTCCCTTCCAGTTCGATGCCGATGGAGAAAGGGTTACACCCCTCTCTCCCTTCAAAGGAGCTTTTGCCCGCATGCCATGCCATCTGGTCAGGGTCCACCAGCTCGATGACCTTCCCCTCCCGGTCGATAAAGTAGTGGGCGGATACCCTTACCTCCTGCAACTCCCGGAATGATGGGTGGGCGGAGAGATCCAATCTGTTCAGAAAGAAATCGAGCACATGGCCCGTACCGAACTGCCCCGCTGGGAGACTTATAGCGTGGATGACGATCATATCCACCTGATGGCCATCGCGGCTTGAGAAGTTGGGGCTCGGTATCTTGGTGATCTTCATGTTGTCCTCTTAACATCCCATCGGTTCCTCAGGCCATCTCCGAGGAAATTGAACCCCAGGACCGTGAGCATGATGGCCATCCCGGGAAAGGTGGCCACATGGGGGGCGAACAGGAGGTATTGTGCCCCTTCGTTCAGGAGCCTCCCCCAGGTGGGTACGTCTTGGGGCCCCAACCCCAAAAAGCTGAGGCTCGACTCGGCCAGGATTACCCCTGCCAGCCCGAAGGTGACCTCTACAATGACCGGGGCGAAGACATTAGGCAGGATGTGTCGTATGATGATCCGGGAGCAACTCCCCCCCATGGCCTTTGCCGCCACGACGTATTCTTTGTTTTTCTCCGCGAGGACTTGGCCGCGCACGAGTCGGGCATACCCGACCCATCCCAGGACACACAGGGCGAGGATGATGTTTTTCAGGCTGGGGCCGAGGATACCCGCCAGGGCGATGGCGAGCAAAATACCCGGGAAGGCCAAGAGGATATCCACGATCCGCATCATGACGGTATCCAAGGCGCCGCCGAAGTAGCCTGCTAATGCTCCGAGGGCCACCCCGATGATCATGGATACCCCTACTACCACCAATCCCACCAGGAGAGAGACCCGTGCCCCGTAGATGATCTGGCTGAGGATATCCCTGCCCAGTTTGTCCTGCCCCAGAGGATGATTTGGGCTCGGTCCCTCCAGTTCACCCGCAAGGTCGATGGCCAGAGGATCGTAGGGGGTCAGTACCGGGGCCAACAGGGCGGTACCAACCAAGATGATGATGACAACCAATCCCACCCAGGCCAACCTGTTTCCCATTAGGCGTAAACCCTCTACCACGAACCATGAAAATCGGCAATCCCCCCCATCCCCCCTTTAGCAAAGGGGGGATGGGGGGATTTGAAACCTCTTTTCTGAGTACATCATTATGGAATAGTTTTGCAGGGGGTGTCAACCTTTCCCCTCCGTGCCGAATTCCCGGTTGACAGCAGGAGCTCGAGGATATATGGTGCGGGATACTGAAAAAAGGGAGGGTTATTGATAACGATGCTCATTCCGGCAGTATGGATCTACTGGGTGGCCAGTTTGACCATCGTTACCTATGCCAGTGCCTCTATCGTCAAGAGGTTTCCCGATCACGGATTTGCCGCCCTGGTGGCCTTTTACACCATCTACTTAGGTGCATCCCAGATCATGGCGGTCAGGATCGTGGAGTTTGACCTGGGGTTTTACCGCTTTTTCGCCCCCGCCGCCGTGTTTATCTATCCCTTCATCGCCCAGGCCATTGATATGATCAATGAGGTCTATGGGCGTAAAAAGACCCATCTGGCCATCGTCATCGCCTTCATCACCCAGCTAGTGCTCGTTGCATTCATCGCCATGGTGAACAGCCTCTCCCCCGCCCCCTTCTTCCAATTCGAGGAGGCCTGGCAGGGGATATTTAGATTGGGGATACGGATCACGGCCGCCTCATGGGTTGCCTTTCTTATCTGTCAGAGCCTGGATGCATATGTATTCTCCTGGTTGAAGAGGCGGTATGAGAGGCGCATATGGCTGCGCAGCATCACCAGCGACGTCCTGGATCTGACCCTGGACAGCGTGATCTTTGTGACCCTGGCCTTCTCTGGGGAGATGCCCCTCCTCCCCCTTATCATAGGCCAGATCGTGAGCAAGAACGTCATCGGCTTCCTGGACACCCCCTGGTTCATCTGGTACAAGAAGATGCTGCGGAAGTGATGATCTGTTGCGTTGCCTGGTCTCTTTTGCATCACCGGTAAAGGCAACACGTGGATTTTATAAACGAGCATAAAGGAGGAGGAAATGGACATTAAGGTGTTCGCTGGCTTCTTTTTCACCATCTTCCTTGCGGAACTGGGGGACAAAACCCAGATAGCAACCCTCCTGCTCGCCTCTGATAGGGAGGTGGGCAAAGTCAGTCTGTTCTTAGCCGCCTCCTCGGCACTGGTGCTGGCGACATTATTGGCAGTCGCCATCGGCTCGCAGATCAGCCGTTGGGTCCCACCCCAGCTCATCAAGATAGTGGCTGGCATCGGGTTCATCGCTATCGGCATCTGGATCTTGTGGGGCTGGAGGTCGTAAAGGGGCAGTGACTGCGCGAAGAATTGAACCAAGGTTCCCCTTGACAATGACCTAATCCTCCACTATGATTTTTTTAGCCTGGGGCCCGATGGCGTGGCCTCGATGACCACAATCATTATATTCCGTACCGAGGAGGGAAGATGATGAGAAGGGCAAAAAATCTGCAACACCTTGGGGTAGTGGGTGCTATCATTGCATTGTTGATCGGAGGGTTCCTGGTGGGGGGCGAGGTGTCCTCCCAGGCACCATTCAAAAGTTTCAAGGATTACCCTGATCATACCTTTAACGCAAAAGAATATATCCAAGGGATGAAGAAGGGGGGACACAATCTCCTTATCTGGCAGGATACGGGGGTGAACCTCTCCCAGTATCGTACGGTAAAGGTAACGGAGTTCGGCGGGCGATTATTGCCGGAACAAACTGCCTTCTCCTATGATCAGTTTATCGCAGTCTTCAATTCAACCTTTCAGAGCTCCCTCACGCTGACTAAGGAAGACTCTCCGGAAGCCCTGCTCATTGAGGGTGCGGTGGTGGAATGCAACCCCGGTAGCCGGGCGGCCCGCTATTGGGTGGGAATGGGGGCAGGCAAGGCCGGCGGCGCGGTCGTCTGTGAGATCTATGAGCCTGGTAGTTCCCAACCCTGTATCCGAATCTATACGAGGGATACCGCATCGAGCGGATCCTTTGGCGGCAACTCAGTGGCGATACTCAACCATATCTTTACCCAACTGGGCTCTCGCCTGGCCGTAACGCTGAACACCACCATCGGCCACTAGCCCCTGAGCTTGGTCCAGACGAAGGATCTAACCATCAGGGCATACCATAAACACTGATAGCACTAACGCTGACGGGGGTGCATTATGCGCCCCCGTTTTTTGTGCAGGATTGAGAATACCTCAGGGGTGAAGAGAGACGTGGAG
>CAYQOD010000194.1:0-4019 GCA_964419065.1 uncultured Thermodesulfobacteriota bacterium
TCATCACCAAATATCTCCCCAGCTGGTTCTCCGCATTTGCCCTCATGGGGGTCATCGCCGCCGCCCTCTCCACCGCCTCTATCCAACTGATGACGTCGGCCATCTTGGTCTCCAGAGACCTGATCCATGGATTCCTCAAGCCGGATGCCACGGACAGACAACTCATCACCTGGACAAAGCTCGCGGTCATCGGCCTCATCATCGTATCCGTGGGGATCGCCCTCTGGAACCCCATGGCACTGGCCCTCTATCTCACCCATGTGGCCGTACCCGGTTTTGCCCAGTGGGCACCCTGCCTCGCAGGGGGGCTCCTCTGGAAGCGTGGGACAAAGCAGGGGGCCATCGCAGGGGTCCTCGTGGGAACAGCCCTTTTGATCGTCGGGTTTATCTTTCACTTCTCCAACGCCATCATCCTCTCCTTTATCATTAACGCCCTCACCTATATCATCGTGAGCCTCGTGACCCCCAAGCCATCGGACTATATCCAAAGGGTATTCTTTGATGAAGTAGATGAGCTTCTCGAAGAGAAGGCCTGATGGAGTGGAGACTGATCCATAGCACCGAAGGAGAGGTGGCGGACCTTCTTGCCCTGCCTGCGGCCGTGGCCGAGGCCAGGCTGGCCGGGCGCTATATCCTCACCCAACGGTCGGTACCCGAGACGATCATCATCCAGCGGGTTAGACGAAAGGGGATCCTGGCCGGTGCCGAGGTGGTGGTGGACAGGGAGGAGGCGGAAAAGAGGGGGATTGAGATCGCCGTGCAGCCAAGAGGAGGACGCCGGGGCGCACGGCCAGCGGAGACTATTTCCCTCCAAGAACTGATGCTCAAGGCACAAGATAAATTCACCGCGGCGGAGATCCCCCCAGATGAAACCGCGGCCCTCATCTATACCTCCGGCACCACCGGAGACCCCAAGGGGGCGATGCTCACCCACGACAACTTCCTGGCCGAGTGTGAGGCGACTTCAGAGGTCGTAACCACCACCGAAGGGGATAGATTCGCTACCTTGATCCCCTTCTTTCACATTCTCGGTCTAGCCGATGGCCTGGTGGTTTCCCTGTTTCGAGGGTGTGGCGCTGTCTTGTTTCCCCAATACTCTCCACGCCAGTTCCTGAAGAGAATGGGGAAGGAAAAGGTCTCCGTCCTCATCGCCATCCCTACCCAATACCACCACCTCCTGCTTGCCGCCAGGAGGAGGTCCTTTGACCGCGGTCCTCTCAAATACTGCATATCCGGGGCTAGTCCCTTGCCCGTAGAGATCATCCAGGAGTTCAGGGAGACCTTCAGGGTCGATATTATCGAGGGATATGGCCTCACCGAGACAACGGCAGCGGTAGCGGTAAATCCTCGGGAGAGGACAAAGCCGGGATCTGTTGGCATGCCCGCTGAAGGCGTCCAGATAAAGGTAGTAGATGACCATGGGGATGCGTTACCCCCTCATAAAACAGGAGAGATCCTCGTAAAGGGTAAGGTGGTTATGAAGGGGTACTATAACCTTCCGAAAGAGACCCAGGAGATTTTGGTCGATGGGTGGCTTCGTACCGGAGACATAGGATACCTCGACGATGAGGGATATCTCTATATCACCGACAGAAAGAAGGATATCATCATCAAGGGAGGATTCAACATCTCACCAGCTGAGATAGAGGAGTTCTTGTGCTCCCACCCGAAGGTGATGGAGGCAGCGGTGGTGGGTCAGAAGGAGAAGGAGGGGAGGGAGGAGGCCATCAAGGCCTTTATTGTCCCTATTGATGGTGATGAGATAACCCCTGCGGAGCTCATCAGATACTGTAGGATGAACCTAGCCTCCCACAAAGTACCCGATGAGGTAGAATTAAGGGAAGTCCTGCCCAAGAGTGCCACTGGCAAGGTGTTAAAAAAGGAGCTGCGTGAGGGGTATAAGGATAGAAGGATGATTGAGAGGAAATGAATTTAGGCAGGCTGTTAGAGGAAAAGACCAAGGAACATCCCAAAAGGGCCGCCCTCATCCTTGAGGGGAAGGGCACAACCTTTGAAGAACTCAACAAAAACGTCAACAGGGTCGCCAATGGCCTGAAGGGTCTCGGGATCGAGCGGGGTGATCGGGTGGCCATCATGCTCCCCAATACACCGGAGTTCGTCTACTCCTTCTTTGCCTGTCAGAAGCTGGGCGCAGTAGCGGTCCCCTTTAATACCATGTACAAAGGCGGTGAGATACTTCATATTCTCAAGGATTGTGGGGCCAAGGCGATCATCACCCTGAATAGTACCGTTCCCCTTATCAACGAGATCAAGCCGGAGCTTCCCCACCTCCACTATATCATCACCACCGGGGAGCGCAGCCTCACCTTTGCCGATCCTGAATCCACGTTTTTCCTGCAGGGGGTACTATCCAAAGATGCCTTTGAGGACCTGGATGATGCCTATACGAGGATAGGGGGGGCGGTGCTTCAGGGGCTCCGAGAGTTGGGATTGCAAGAGGTATGGTACAAGCACCGGGGAAGCCTGCGGATCGGGGGGAGAAAACTGGCAGGCTTCTCCTTCTCAGAGATCGAAACCCTCTATATCCTCTCTTTGATCTGCTTCCTCACCCCCCTTGATACTTCGGACTTCTTCTCCGTCATCTGGGTTCCACCAGAGGTGAAGGATAAGGTTTTAGAACCCCTGACTTCTATCCAGGAGGAGTTGGGGAGACGGCCGAGCGATGAAGAGCTTAAAGAAACCGTTATCGGTGCCCTGGAGAAGGGGTTGGGAATCACATTAAGCGAGGGTGCTCTGACGCGGGACGAAAAACTCGGCTACGAAAAACACAAGGCCATGGCGAAGAAGAAGTAGACCCTCATAAATATTATAGACTGAATCCACTTTCATGGTTCGTGGGTGACACTCCGTCATGATGGATTACTCAGAAAATAAGAGCCTCTTACGCAGTCACGATGTGTATTATATGCGCTGCAAAATCTCTGAAACGCCACATCAGGGGATTGCGTCCCCTAATACCTCCAATACAGAAATACTCTCGTTGTAACATCCCCTGTTGCGAGAGGCCATGCGCACTCTCCGACCCCCTTTCCGCCTCATCCTCCCCCATGATACCGACTCTATCCGGCCACCTCCGTGCCCATGCCAGACCCAGAAATTCCTGATAGAACACTCTCAATGCTTCCGATGCTTGAGCCACTTGCCATTCTTTCACGTTGACCTGATGCCTAAGATCATTCAAAAAAGCCCTCACAAATTCCGCCCGTACGTGCGTGTAGCAGCACATCCCGAAAAGAATGTGCGAACCGCTGTGCCCACCTCACAAACCATTCTGCCCTGGATTCTGGTACTCCCTGTCCCAAAATGACATCACGGTACTCATGCCAGAAGTCTTTATTCCAGGCAATTTCCCCTTGATTTTATCTGCTTCTTTTTTCATAATAACCTCCAGAATAAGACGCTACAGCAATTTGAAAACCTCATACTATGCAGAATGTTATTTAGTAGATAATAGAAACATCTGAAACCCGAGGTCATTAACTAGCTATCGTTACATATCCATCAATTTTGGTTTGTGTTCAATCGGTTTTAATCGTTTCAGATCAACTATTAGTTAAGGACAATGTTCATAATTGAGACAGTGGAAACAAGAAAAACGCTGTTTAGCAAAAGATACGTAAAGATCAAGATAGACGTGATGTAAAGAGAAGGAGAAAAAGTGCTAAAGAAGAAAGAATCTGAGATGAAGATAACACATCTGAAGAGCAGGGAAATGCAAGCCCCTATTGTGTCTTCGTTAGTTCAAGGTTTTGCACAGGAGATAGGTTATGAGAAGGCGATAGAAATAACCAAGAAAGTCATCAGCGAAGATGCAATGCAGTCTGGAAAAAAGTTGGCGCAGGAATTCTCAGGAAACACTATAGCTGAACTGTCTAAAATAGTAAAAGAAGTGTGGGCTAAAGATGATGCAATGAAAATAGAGATAATCAGAGAAAATGACAATGAGCTATTCTTTGACGTTACGTATTGTGGGTATGCAGAGATGTATGAGAAAATGG
>CAYQOD010000195.1:0-4012 GCA_964419065.1 uncultured Thermodesulfobacteriota bacterium
ATCGTGATGTGACTGGAGTTCAGACGTGTTGCTCTTCCGATCTGTGACGACCACATAACGTAACCTCATACGCTCTACAGCCTCGGCCACCCTCATCGGCTCTTCCGGATCAGGCGGTCCTGATGGTCCGTGTTCCACTGCGCAAAAACGACAGTTGCGCGTGCACCGAGGTCCCATGATCAGAAAGGTCGCAGTTCGCCGGGAAAAGCACTCCCAGATGTTGGGACATTTGGCTTCCTGACACACCGTGTGCAGTCGGTTTTTTTTAAGAAGTACACTGACTCCCCCGTAGTTGGTTCCAGTGGGAAGTCTCCGTTTGAGCCAGATGGGTTTTTGAACCCGGATATTTGATGGTTGGTCCTTCAGACTCATGGCACTATGGACTAACTATGGAGATTGAGGGGTACTTCCCTTTTCACCGTGCGCTGGCTTGAAGATTCACCGTAGTACTTGCATATAGTCGTGGGCACTCTCGAGGTCCTTTGAGCGATCTCTGCGGCAAAAGATCCCTCAGCTTTGACAAACCTGTCATGATCAATTCAATCCCAAAGACCGCTTCGATCTGTCTTTTTATGCACTCCCGAACGTGATCCATAGACGCCTTTCGTGAGAGCTCTCGTTCCAAGGAGGTCATCCTGATACCGTGAAGGCCGCAGGGACGTATCCAGCGGAACGGTCTCAGTGAGAGATTGACGTTTAATGCCGCTCCATGAAAACAGATCCCCCGGCGTATAGCAATCCCGACGCTTCCTAGCTTTCGATCGCTGACCCATACACCCCTGTTCATGGGATTTCGTTCTGCCACGATTCCCCACTGTGCAGCGGTCCGGATCATGACCTCTTCCAAAGAGGCGACGTAATCCGCCACCCCGAACCGCGCTGCCCTCAGATCAATGATGGGGTAGACGACTAATTGACCGGGTCCATGAAACGTGATGTCCCCGCCCCGCTCTACACGGATCAGGGGGATGCGGGCCTTTTTCAACAGATCCAGGGATACGGCTAGGTTGTTCCGTCCATCCCTGCGGCCGAGGGTAAAAACAGGAAAATGCTCCAGCAATACGATGATATCTGTATTGATGATTCTGTCCCTCCTCGCGGCGACGAGGGTGCGTTGCAGATCCCATACCTCCCGGTATTCTACGAGGGGAAGTTCAATGCAGAACCATTGTTTTTTGTGGTCAACGTGACTGTCAATCGAGATCTTTCGGGCGTCGTTCAAAGAAGTTCGCTCCTCAAGCATCGCTACCAGGGTCGCCGTCAGCCTGTCAGACACGGCTGCCGCGCTGCTGTTGTTTCATCCAACCGCCGTACTTTGCACTTGTTTGGTGCCTCATGAAGCAGTCCCGGGTCTTCTTGTGCCTCCTTGACTATCGCCTTGCATGCCTCGATGAACAGGTCGAGGTCATCCTTGGACTCCGTCTCAGTAGGCTCTATCATAATCGCCCCGTTAACAACCAGGGGGAAGTAGATGGTGGGTGGGTGAAAGCCATGATCCATGAGGCACTTGGCAATGTCCAGGGTCATGACCTTGTAGGGTTGTTGGAACTTGTCGGAAAAGACGCATTCGTGCATGCATGGTCTGTCATAGGCGAGATGGAGCGTCCCCTTTAACCTCTCCTTGACATAGTTGGCGTTCAGCACGGCAAGCTGGCTGGCCTTTTTGAGATTGTTGGGACCCATATTCAAGATATAGCTGTACGCCTTTATCATGACCCCGAAATTTCCGATAAAGGCGTGCAGCCTGCCGATGGATTCCTTGAAGTCCTCAGAGAGTCTATAGGTGCCGTTCTCCTCGATCACGCGGGGGATCGGCAGAAACGGTTCAAGCGATTTTTTGACGCAAACAGGACCGGACCCGGGCCCACCCCCTCCATGAGGGGTCGAGAAGGTCTTGTGGAGGTTGAGATGTAGTACATCAAACCCTATTGTGCCCATCTGGACGATGCCCATGAGGGCGTTCATATTTGCGCCGTCACCGTAGACGAGCCCTCCTTTTGCATGGACGATCTCGGCTATCCCTTTGATGTTTTCCTCGAAGAGGCCGAGGGTGTTGGGATTGGTCACCATGATTCCAGCCGTGTCTTCGTCCATGACCTCGGCAACGGCCTCGGCAGAGAGGATCCCCTGTTCATTGGATGCTACAGGGATCGGACGGTAGCCGCACAGGGCTGCACTGGCAGGGTTTGTGCCATGGGCGGTATCCGGGACAATGATCTTTGAAGGTCGCCGATTCTTGCTCTTGTGGAAGGTGTGCATAAGGAGCATCCCGGCCAACTCTCCCTGGGCCCCGGCCGCAGGCTGGAGCGTGACCGCATCCATGCCGGTGATGGTGGCCAGCAATCGCTCGAGTTCATACATGAGCTTGAGCGCCCCCTGGGACAGACTGGTCGGAAGCAGGGGATGAGCATCGGCGAACCCCGGAAGGCTCGCTTGCCTCTCGTTGGTCTTCGGGTTGTACTTCATGGTGCACGAACCTAAGGGGTACATGCCGGTGTCCACCCCAAAGTTCCACTGACTCAGTCTGGTGTAGTGCCGCACCACGTCCACCTCGCTCAGATCGGGAAGGTCAGGGACATCCCCTGCTAGTTCCCGATCGAGAGGGGAGGATTCTATGTCACGTCGGGGGAGTGAAAACCCGCACCTCCCCCCTTTCCCCTTTTCCCACAGCAACGGTTCATTGAGTACTAGGCCTGTAGTCCCGAGCGTTTCTTTCATGATGTAACCTCCCTGATCAGGGCATCCATGTCGTCCCTGGATTTTGTTTCCGTAACGCACAGGAGGTAGTGGTCGGCGAGCTCTGGATAGTAGGGGGTCAGCGGAAGGCCTGCCACGATCTTCTTGTCGAGCAGGCGGCTGTACGTTGCGTCAAAGCCTGGGAGGAATTGCACGACGAATTCATTGAAGGTCGGGCTCTCAAAGGGTATGGTATGACCCGCCTCTTTCAACCCCTTCTTCAGATATTCAGCCTTATCGTGGTTGAGGGCTGCAAGCTCTCGCATCCCTGTGCTGCCGAGCGAGGCTATGTAGATGGCGGCTGTCAGGGCGCAGAGGCTGTTGTTGGTGCAGATATTGGAGGTCGCCTTTTCCCGGCGGATATGCTGCTCCCTGGTGGCAAGGGTGAGGACGAATCCCCTCCTCCCGTTCACGTCCTTGGTCTGGCCGACGAGGCGACCGGGCATGTTACGCACGTACTGCATCTTACTGGCAAATATCCCCAACGCCGGCCCTCCGAACGACCGAGGGATGCCGAGGCTCTGACCCTCTCCGCAGGCGATGTCAGCCCCCTGTGCCCCCGGGTTCTTGAGGAGTCCATATGCAAGGGCCTCCGAAAAACAGGTGATAAAGAGGGCCTTTTTCTCGTGAACCTGCTGCCCGATGGTCTGGAGATCCTCGATGCATCCGAAGAAGTTCGGCGATTGGACCGCGACGACTGCGAGATCATCGATATCGTCGATGGACGAAAGATCGGTCCTGCCGTCTTTAAGACGGGGAAGCTCCAGGACTTCATATTCGGTGGGTTCAAAATAGGTCTTCACTACTTGGCGATAGTGAGGGTGGATCAGGCTCGAAAGGGCGACTCTCTTTCGTCGGGTTATGCGCACGGCCATGAGCAATGCCTCGGCCAGGGCAGAGGCACCATCATACATCGATGCGTTTGCCACTTCCATACCAAGAAGCCGAGCGGCAAGGGTCTGATACTCATAAATCGCCTGGAGTGTTCCCTGACTCATCTCAGGTTGATAAGGGGTGTACGAAGTTACGAACTCGGAGCGACCCAGCAGGTACGATACAGAGGCAGGGATATGGTGCTCATAGCTGCCTGCACCTATAAAGGCTTTGTACCCTGGCGAGGCCCCCATTGAGCCCGCAAGGGAGTCCATAAAGTCGTTTAATTCCCACTCGGTCAACGGCTCCGGCAGATCGAGTTTGCCGGTGAATCGACAATCGGCAGGCACCATTGAAAACAGCTCATCGAGGCTGTTGACACCAACCGCCTTGAGCATGGAAG
>CAYQOD010000196.1:0-4010 GCA_964419065.1 uncultured Thermodesulfobacteriota bacterium
GGGTCCAGGCGGTGGAGCGGAATCTGGTTCGCATCCTGGCCAGTATCAAGATGTTGGAGCTCAACATCAGCGATGCGAAAGAACTGGTCTAGATTTGAAACGGACAGCCCCTCTCCCACATCATCCTCCCCCTTTCCCCCTCCACCACTACCCTCTCTTACCCCTAAGTGTTACTGATGTCTATACCCATGTAACCCCTGAAGATGAGGTTAGCTTGACAGCGATGAATTTACAATGCTAAATAAAGTTGTGCCAGCTTCCGGAGGGGAAAGAGTGGTATTTTTTTCGGTTGTGCCTGATGAATTTAATCTTGCTGCCTTTCTACTCGACCGTCACCTAGCAGAAGGACGAACGAAGAAGGTCGCCGTCTACTACGAGCAGGAAACGATCACCTATGCTGAGCTGGCCGAGGCGGCCAACCGACTGGGCAACGCCCTCTTGGCCTTGGGCATCGAGCTGGAAAACCGGGTCATGATCTGCCTTCCGGATTGTCCGCAATTCCTGGCCAGCTTCTTCGGTGCCATGAAGATCGGTGCCGTACCTGTGCCGGTCAGTACCATGGCCGTTCCGCAGGACTACCTCTACTACCTCAATGACAGCCGGGCGAAAGGGCTCATCGTGCACCAGGACCTTGCTCCTCCTATTCGGCAAGTCCGACCCAAGCTGCATTTCTTGAAAAATTTTATCGTCGTGGGAAAGGCTGAGACAGGGGAGTTAAGCTATAATTCCTTGCTTGAGGGTGCCTCTCCAGATCTAGCCGCCGCCCCCACGACCAAGGATGATATGGCCTTCTGGATGTACAGCTCTGGGACTACCGGTAAACCAAAGGGTGTTGTGCATCTGCACCATGACATGATGTACTTCATGCTCCCTCACTGTGAAGTGGTTGCTATGGGGGAGAACGATATAACCTTCTCCATCTCTAAACTCTATTTTTCGTATGGGAGAAACAATTCCCTTGACTCCCCATTCCTGTGCGGTGCTGCTGTGATCCTTTACCCCGGACGGCCTGAGTCAGAGAAGATCTTTGATGTGATTGAACAGTACCACCCCACGTTGATCTATGGTGTTCCCAGTTCCTATGCTGCTATGCTGACCTATTTGGACAAGACCGGCCGCCGATGTGATTTATCCTCCGTGCGTCTTTGCATATCTGCCGGTGAACCCCTGCCCAGGGTCATATTTGAACGCTGGCGAGAGAGATTCGGTTTGGAGATACTCGATACCATCGGATCGACGGATGTGGGTGGCGAGTATCTTTCCAACAAACCCGGCCTCATCAAGCCGGGCAGTAGCGGGGTGCTTCTCCCCGGCTTTGAGGGCAGATTGGTTGATGAGGAGGGGCGTGACGTTGGAGATGGCGAGATCGGCACCCTCTGGATAAAAAGTGACGGTACGGCAGCCTATTATTGGAACAAACACCAAAAGACCAAGGAGAGCTTTTATGGCGAGTGGTTTGACACTGGTGACAAGTTCTCCAGGGATTCAGACGGCTTTTACTGGTACGTGGGGAGGGCCGACGATCTGTTTAAGGCAGGGGGCATCTGGGTATCGCCCCTTGAGGTGGAAGGAGTCTTGCTGGAGCATCCAGCGGTGAACCAGTGTACGGTAATAGGTGCGCCAGATGCGGCGGGATTGGACAAGCCTATGGCCTTCGTAGTTCTCGACGAAGGTTACAGCCCCTCGCAGGAGGTTGAACGGGAACTCATGGATTTTGTTCGCAGTAAGATAGCCCATTACAAATGTCCGCGCTGGGTGCGCTTTGTAGATGACCTACCGCGCACGGCGAGCGGCAAGGTACAGCGGTATAAGTTGCGGGAATTGCTCAAGGAATAATTGGTATCAGACTGGGCGAGGCGAGATGAATGGAACGATGTTCGCATACTGTGGCTCATAATAAACCTCGTGCAATTTCAGAAGTGCTATAGAGACAGGATGGGAGAAACCCTATGAGATTACCACCATTTGAGTGTGTGGAACCAAAGGGCATCAAAGAAGCCTCTCGCATCCTACATGACGATCCACAGGCCAAGATACTAGCAGGGGGAACTGATCTTTTGGTAAACATGAAGCACAGGGTTGAGGTGCCTTCTGTTGTTGTCAATATCAAGAGGATATCTGGGCTGGACGTTATTAAAAAGGAGAATGGTTCCATAAGGATTGGTGCGCTGAGTTCTCTGAAGAGCATATATAGAAACCCGCTCATTGGAGGGATGGTCCCTGCCCTTGCATTGGCTGCTTCTTCAGTGGGCTCATACCACCATCAGGGTATGGGTACCATTGGAGGTAATATATGTCAGCAAAATAGATGTAAATTTTTCAATCAATCCAAATGGTGGCGGAGTTCGAGGCAGCCCTGCTATAAAGTTGGTGGTGAGATCTGCCATGTCGTTAATAAGAAGGGGATATGTTATTCGAGTTATTGTGGTGATGTGGCTCCTGCCCTGCTGGTACTGGATGCCAGGGTTCGTTTGGCAGGCAATAGAGGTGTGAGAGAAATATCTCTCGGAGATCTCTTCTCCGGAGATGGTAAGGCCCCTCTTCGTCTAAAAAGAGGAGAGATCTTAACTGAGATTATCGTTCCAGGGCACGCAGTGAGCGGATTTTCCATATATCTGAAGTTTGCAAATCGTGAAAGTATTGATTTTCCTATCGCGGGAGTTGCCCTGTGGGCTTCCGAGGATAGGAAAGAATACAGGGTTGCCTTCACGGCTGTTGATCGAAGGCCCGTGAGGGCTCTCGGTGTTGAGAATGCGTTGGGGGGAAAGGATCTCAGTGAGGGGATCTTGGAAGAAGTGGATGGTCTTGTCTCTCAAGAAGCGACCCCGGTCAAGACATCTATCTATTCACCCTCTTATAAGAAGAAGATGATGGGGATCTTACTGAAGGGCGCACTGAGAGAAGTCATGAGGAGGACAGGGAGATGAAGCGTGTTATAGCGCTGAACGTAAACGGAGATACGTATGACATCCTTGTTTCCCCCAATCAGACACTTCTTGAGGTGTTGAGGGATACGTTGGGACTGATGGGCACCAAGCGGGGATGTGATGTGGGTGCCTGTGGAGCTTGTACGGTGCTCGTAGACGGGGAGGCTTATCTTTCCTGTCTCATGCTTGTGATGGATGCTGTGGGCAAGGAGATAACCACCATCGAAGGTTTGAGCCAAGGGGGGGAACTCCATCCGCTCCAACGTGCTTTCATAGAGAAAGGGGCGCTTCAGTGTGGATTCTGTACTCCTGGCATGATCTTAACTGCCAGGGCAATACTGGATGAAGAAAGGGGGCCCACCGAAGAAGACATAAAGAAGAAGATGGCTGGCAACTTGTGTCGTTGTACCGGCTATAAGAAAATAATAGAAGCCATACTGAGTGTCGCCAGACAGACTGAGAAGGAGACATAGATGGCAAGAAAATTGGATGTTGTAGGCACCAGGATGCCCATGGTGGACGCAGCAGCCAAGGTTACGGGTGCTGCCCAGTTTGCCGACGATCTGGTTTTCCCAGGGATGCTCTATGGAAAGATAGTAAGGAGCCCCCTTCCCCATGCGAAGATTCTCCACATCGATGCTTCAAAGGCAGTGAGATTGCCTGGTGTAAAGGGGGTTATGACGGGCCAGGATATCCCCGATCGAAAATACGGCATTGTACCGAAGGCAAAAGATGAGTACGCCCTGGCCAAAGACAAGGTACGCCTTATCGGCGATGAGGTGGCAGCAGTCTGTGCCATTGACCCTGAGATAGCGGAGGAGGCGGTAGAGCTCATAGAAGTTGACTACAAAGAACTACCTGCCGTATTCGATCCCATGGAGGCGATAAAGGAAGGTGCGCCTCTCGTCCATGATGATGTACCACATAACATCTCTGCATCAATCAAAAAGGAATTCGGAGACGTGGAAAAAGGGTTTGCAGAGAGCGATTTTATCTTTGAGGATGCCTTCTATTCTCAGGCTGTAAATCATGCCCCTCTCGAACCCCATGCAGCCGTGGCTCAGTATGATCCTCTGAGGGGGG
>CAYQOD010000197.1:0-3982 GCA_964419065.1 uncultured Thermodesulfobacteriota bacterium
TCCGTGCTCATCCATGACTGCGAGTTGATTGACATCGCCTTTACCTATACAAAAACAGGTAAGATTAAAGGCGCATTCACCCTGGGACCAGGGGAGACCAAGGTGATTACGCTGGACTCCTTCAGTTGCGAAGGCCCATTTTATTCCTTGCCCGGTCAAGGTATTTATCGAGGCGGTGAGTTTACCGCCGTATACCGCATCGTGCCGCTCGATGCGGTACGAGCCCGGCTCTCGCAATATTTGACAGGCGGCACCGATATCACCGCACTCTTGCAGCAGATGGAACGTTTGGTGACGTCTGATGATTTCTGGGCAGTGGCATACGTATCGGACCCGTGTAGCATTACATTGAATTCACCGTAGGGGTATGCAGGATACGGTACAGGAGGACCTGCACATACGCCGAAAACATGGTCGGCGTCCCTGGTAAACACGGAGAGGAGAAAGAATGATCTGCCCTCACTGTCAATGTGAGCAGCCCGATGAGAACATTGAATGTCCGCGATGCGGCATCGTCTTCGAAAAATACTTTGCTCTGCAGGAGAAACGTGCACGGGAAGGGGCAGAGCCCAGGCCCCGTGAACCGCGGGTCACGGAGGTACAAGAAGGAAAAGAGGAGAAACCGACCATCGGGAGTTTCGGCAAGGAACTCTTCCTGTACGTGAATCCTCAGATCAATCCCTTTTATTTCGCCAGCAGGGTGATCGTCTTTTTGGTCATCTTCATCTGGGGCTTGAAGTTTATTTTCACCCCCCTGGAGAGTAACTACACCGCCCAATCGTTCATGCACCTCGTCAATCTCCCCTTTCATGAGGCAGGACACATCATCTTCAGCCCCTTAGGGAAATTTATAGCGACCCTTGGGGGAACGCTGGGCCAACTGTTCATGCCGCTCATCTGTCTTGGGGTCCTTCTGGTCAAGACGAGGGACCCTTTCGGGGCCTCGGTAGCTCTCTGGTGGCTCAGTGAAAACTTCATGGACATTGCCCCCTATATCAATGATGCCCGGGCCTTAGAGCTGCCGTTGTTGGGCGGCGTGACGGGGAAAGACATCATCGACTATCACGATTGGGAATACATCCTCCGCACCCTGGGATTGCTTGAGTATGACCATACGGTGGCCTCGCTTTCTTATGCCATCGGCATTATACTCATGGTCGGTACCCTTGCGTGGGGTGGATACGTCCTGTTGAAGCAGTTTCAGAACCTTAGGCGTCAAGATGCCGTCGTATAGCGGCAGGGAGGGAGTAAGTCCTTCATCGATTGTTATTATCAATCGCACTTTTTTAACGGGATAACCTGTGGAGGTGGATATGAGATACGCAGCCATCAACCTCGATGAAAAATGCTCCAAATTCTCAGATCATTGTTCACCGAAGATCATCGCCCAGATGAACGACTACCATTTCAAACTGGTTAAATTCCAAGGTGACTTTGTCTGGCACAGACACGTTGACACAGACGAGGTATTTCTCGTTCTTGATGGAGAGATGGTCATTGATTTCCGTGACGGCAGCGTTGGTTTAAAGCCAGGGGAAATGTTTGTGGTCCCGAAAGGCGTGGAACATAAGCCACGCGCCGCGAAAGAATGCAGGATCATGCTCGTCGAGCCCGCCGGCACCATAAACACGGGTGATGCGGGTGGCGAATTGACGGCGGAAGACAACGTGTGGATATAGCGCAGCGAGCAAATAGACATGAATAGCATACGCAAACGAAGCAGATTGCAGACACTCTTTATCTTCATTCTCATATTCCTCTCGTCCCTCTGGACAGCGGTCAATACAGCCCGTGCACAGGAAGGCCTTCAGCCTAAGGCGAAGAAAAATTTCCTCTGGGCGGTAAAGGGCAACAACACGACCATCTATCTGCTCGGATCCATACACCTGCTCAAGAGCGATTCGTATCCGCTCGACAGGCGGATCGAGGATGCCTATCGGGACTGCAAAAAGATCGTCTTCGAGACAGATATCGACGCCCTGAAGGACCCGTCGATTCAGGTCACGATGCAGAACCTTGCCCTCTATCCTGAGGGCCAAACGCTGAAGCAGAACCTCTCCCCGCAGACCTATAGCCTGCTGGAAAAGAAGGTGGTCGCAGCCGGTCTTCCCATGGATCATCTCAATCGTTTTAAGCCATGGTTCTGTGGCGTAACACTCACTGCCCTCGAGCTCCAACGGCTGGGATTTGATCCCCAGTACGGCGTTGATGCATACTTCTTCACGAAGGCCAAAAAAGATGGGAAGGAAATGATCTTCTTGGAGACCGTCGAGTATCAACTAGAACTCTTCGCCGAAGTGGGTGACTACGATGAGGAATCTCTCCTGAGGCAGATGCTCAAGGACCTCGAGGTTGTGGAGACGATGCTTTCCGGTATGGTGAGTGCCTGGGAAAATGGTGACGCCGCGAAGTTCGAGTCAATTTTCGGCATGAGCTTCAAAGACTACCCGAACGTCTATAACCGCTTCGTCATCCAGAGGAATAGAGAGTGGATCAACAAGCTTGAGGATTTGCTGGGGCACGGAGGCACCGCCCTCGTCGTTGTGGGCGCCGGTCACCTCGTTGGTCCTGAGAACGTGCTCCAACTTCTGAAGAACAGAGGCTATACGATCACACAAATAGCTTCCCGGGGAAAGACTGCCGCAATGAGTGTAGCCCATGCACTCTACATCAAATCAGGGGTGAAGGAACAGATACGACACCTCCCCCGTGCATTACAAGCGGGGTTCGATCAGCTTCGTACACAAGACACCCGCTTCCAGAAAATACCGCAGGAAGTTTACGCAGACATCAGGGGACGGATAGCAGAGGCGTTCGTGACAGAGAATTTCAACGAAATCATCCTCCAAAACATTGAGGCACAGATGAGTCACCATGAGATGCAGGGGATACTCAACTGGTTCAATTCTCCCCTCGGCAAGAAATGTATGCAACTTTTAAATACCTCATCAACTCCCAAAGCGACGGCAGAAATACAGGCATTTGTGAAAAAGTCCCAAGAATCCCCGCCTCCATCAGCTCGTATGGAACTGATGCGAGAGTTGGCTTCCGCTACTAAAATGATAGAAACAACCGTTGAAATTGCCGTCAATACGCGACTCGCCATTGAAACCGCACATGCCATGTCATCCCCATCGACAGGGCAAAAACCGTTTTCGAAAATCTTCGAAGAGGTCGACCGGATCCGACCTCAACTCGAACCCATGATACGTCAACAGTTGGTTCCCGGCCTCATCTATATCTATCGCTCGTTGTCCGATGCCGAACTGCGGCAGTATATCGCCTTTGCAAAGTCGAGTGTCGGGATGAAATATTACGCAACGATAGCCGATGGGATTAGAGAGGCACTCCTGGACGGCAGCATACGGTTTGGATCTTCCATGGCGGACATGGTGTGGAAGAGGAGACAGGGGGTTAGATCGCCCTAGTTCGCGCACCCCGAAGTTGAAAAGTCAAGGTCGCTCCGGCATTTTCTTCCTGGATAAACCCCTGATAACGATAAGGGGGGGGAAGATATCTCCCCGCCCCCTGCACTCCCTTGTATCAAAAGATATGGAGTTCAACCCTGCGGTTCTTGGACCGTCCCTCTTCCGTATCGTTAGAAGCAATGGGGTTGGTTTCCCCGTAACCTACCGCCTCCAGGCGATCAGGAGCGATGCCCTGCGCGATAAAGTAGTTCATGACCGCCGTGGCCCTCCTCTCCGAAAGCCTCTGGTTATATGCATCAGAACCGAGACTACAGGTATGGCCAGCGACCCTCACCCTGATATTCGGGTCTGCCTTGAGCTTGGCAACATGTTCATCCAAAACCGCCGTGCTCCGTGGGGTAAGCTCGGCCGAATTCAGGGCAAAGGCTACTCCCCTGAGGATTATGATCTCTTTCGGCTGTACCGCTTCAGCCGATGGCGCCGGTATCGCCCCCCGCATGCATACCTCTGCCTCTTGGGCCAGTTTGCGGGCCTCAGCCAATAAGGCCATGGCC
>CAYQOD010000198.1:0-3972 GCA_964419065.1 uncultured Thermodesulfobacteriota bacterium
TATGACAAAATCATGCCTTGCCATATCATATCTTAGAACCTCTGTCAAGAGTGGGATACCGACCTCCTCATAGGTCAGGCCTCATTCAACCTGACCGAGACGACCTTGGACACCCCTGGGTTTTCCATGGTGACCCCATAGAGGGCATCGGCTATCTCCATGGTGCCCTTGTT
Organism: uncultured Thermodesulfobacteriota bacterium; assembly: GCA_964419065.1. GTDB lineage: Bacteria > Desulfobacterota > B13-G15 > B13-G15 > RBG-16-54-18 > CAYQOD01. Next base: position 174 of record CAYQOD010000198.1, read on the forward strand.
GTGGGTGATCAGGATGAACTGGGATTGCTGGCTCAGCTCCTTTAGAATGGAGGCAAATCGACCTATATTGGCGTCGTCCAAGGCAGCATCTATCTCATCTAAGAGGCAAAAGGGCGTGGGGCGCAGCAGAAAGAGGGAAAAGATAAAGGTGATGGCTGTCAGTGCCTTCTCCCCACCGGAGAGGAGCTCCACGTTCTTGAGCCTCTTGCCAGTCGGCTGGATGAAGATGTCAACCCCCGGTTCTGGAGCTGATTCGTCGAGGACCAGTTCACCCCGTCCGCCGTTAAACAGTCGAGGGATCAATCCTTGAAATTCTTTGTTCGCCCGGGCAAAGGTCTCTCTGAACCGCTTGTTCGAGGTACGGTTTATCTCGGTGATGGTCCTGTTCAAGGTGTCCAAGGACTTCTGCAGGTCTTCCTTTTGAGCCTCGAGAAAATCATATCTCTTCTTTAAATCCTCATATTCCTCCACTGCCCCTGGGTTGACCTCTCCTAGCCGCTCCAGCTTCGTCCTGAATTCGGCGAGCCTCCTCTCACTCTCGTCCCTATCGCCGGTGGGAAAATCATCTCTCCGCTCCTTCAAAGAGGACAAGATGAGGCCATACCGCTCCTGTATCTTCTCCGTCAGATGTCTCATCTCCATCTCTATTTGGGAGAGCGTGATCCCCTGTTGGGCGATGGACTCTTGGATCTCCTTTAATTCCGTCCGCACTCCCTTCAGGGAGTCCTCCCGCGCAGAGATCTCCTCCCTGAGCCCTTTCACCCGCTCTACTTCACCCTCGAGGGTTTTCCCCCTCTGGTCTCTTGTATCGATCAGGTTCCCCAAAGACCTTCGTACTATCTTCTCCTCCTCAATGGCATCCTGGGTACGGGCCTGTACGTCCTTTACCTGCCCTTTTTTCCTCTCGTGCTGGACGGCAAGAGAGGCCTGCACCTGTTCCAACTCTTCCAGGCTGCGCACGAGGTTTTTCTCCCGCTCTTGGAGAGAGGCCAGCTGGACCCGGAGCCCGGTCACCCCGTGCCTCAATTGATCTCGCTCTTCCCTGAGATCAAGGAGGACCTTTCGCACCTCCTCGATATCCCGTTCCTTCTCCTCCTTGATCCTCTTGTATTCACTCATCTGATCGAGAACCCTTTTTATCTCATCGTGCAGTTGGTCAATCTCCACGTCGATCTGGGCCAGCTCGAATTGCACGGTCTCCGCCTTTCTCGTGAGGGCGGTGAGGGCCCTCTTGAGATCCTCCACATCCCCTCGTACTCTAATTTCCTCCTTCTCCAGCCTATATCCATCCTCCCGCAGGATCTCTAACTCCTCCTTGACGACCGCGGCCTTCTCCCTCGATTCCTCCACCCTGTGGGACAACCTGGTATACTCCTCCTCCTTCCTTCGGAGTGCCTCCTCCGTCTCTTTGATCTCCCTCCTTCTTGCGAGAATCCCCGTGGGTGAGGCGTTCCAACTGCCTCCTGTCAACACCCCCGTCCTATCCCAGAGATCTCCCTCCACGGTCACAAAGATCCCCCTGTCCGTCTGATACGCCTCGGTGATCTCCTCCAGATCCCTGACCAACCACACACCGTCTAAGAGGGCATCTACCAGTAGCTCGTAGCCCTCCTTCACCTTCACGAATGCGGCCAGTGGGCCGAGGACTCGGGGATCTCCTTTATCCAAGAGGGGAGCATTCTGTGATCGGGGTCGTGTTACATCGAGCGGAAGAAAGCTCCCCCTCCCCAATTTCCCCTCCTTGAGGTATTGGATAGCCCCGAGGGCCTCCTCCTTTCCCTTGACCAGGAGGGACTGAAGCCTGTGCCCCAGTGCGGCCTCGAGGGCTACCTCGTAGCGATGATCCACCTCCAGCAGTTCCGCCACTACACCGATAACCCCCTCCCTCAGTGAGGCCCCTTCAGCGGTCATAATGGCCTTTACCCCATCAGTATACCCCTCAAACCGCCGCTGCATATCCTCGAGTGAGGTCAGATGAAAGCGCAGTCGATGGCGTTCACCTTCGACTTCCCGCAACTCGGCCTCTGTGTGGACAAGGTCCTCCTGCAGGCGCTGAAGCTCCTCCTCCCTCCTTTTGAGATCCGTCTCTAGGGTCTCCTTGCGTTTGACCAGCCCCGCTTCAGTCTCTTCACCCCTCCTCATCTGGCCTGCCAGATCCTTCTCCTCTCGCTGGAGGTCCTCCAACTCCCGCTCCAGCTTTTCCCGCCTGGCCGAAAGTTCCTTCTCTCTCCTGTGGCTGTTCTCAACATGGTTTTGGGAGTGGGCGAGCTGAGTGGAGGTCTGCAAGACCTCATCCTTCAGACCCTCCAGGGTCCTCTCGCGCTCCGCACACCGATCCTCCAGGTCTCCCAAGTTCCCTTCTTCCGCCTCTAAGAGTGTCTCTATCTCCTTCGACTTCAGTCCGGCCTCATCCAGCTCCTTACGGCATTCCTCTCGTCGTTCCCTCACGTCCGCTTGTTCCTGTTCCAATCCCTCTCGCTCCACCCGATACTGTTCCTCTAAGGCATGAAGCCCTTGAAGCTCCCGTTCCAGAGACTTGACCCGTTCCTCCTCCCGCTGGATATCCCCTTCGATGCGATAGATCTCCTCCTGCGCGCGTGAGAGGGTTTCTTCATCTCCCAGGAGCCTGCGTTTCAGCTCTTCCAACTCACCCTCAATCAGGGCCATCCGGGCAACAGTTTTTCTCTCCTCATCTCTCCTGTTACTGAGATATGCCTGCACCTTTTTGAGTTCATTCTCCTTCTCACCGAAGCCTACCAGGGCCAGCCCTATTTCCACGCCCTTGATCTCTTCCTGGTACTCTCTGTACCGGCGGGCTTGGGCTGCCTGCCGCTGCAGTGAGTTCATCTGTCGCTGCACCTCGGCGATGATATCCTGAACCCGCAGGAGGTTCTGCTTCGTCCGTTCCATCTTGAGGAGGGTCTCACGCTTCCTCTCCTTATATTTGGTGATCCCAGCCGCCTCCTCGATCAGGTGCCTTCTGTCTTGGGGGCGGGCGTTGAGCAGCATCTCCACCTGCCCCTGCTCGATGATAGAGTAGGCGTTTACCCCTACCCCCGTACCCAGGAAGAGGTCCCTGACGTCCTTGAGCCTGCAGGGGATCTTATTGATCAGATATTCGCTCTCCCCTGAACGGAAGAGGCGCCTGCCCACTGAGATCTCGCTGTATTCCCCGTATCCCTCCAGAGGGAGAGCCCCGTCGTTATCGAAGATCAAGGATACCTCGGCCATACCGAGGGGTTTCAGGGCCTCAGTGCCGTTAAAGATGACATCCTCCATGGAGCGACTCCTCAGATGGGTGGGGCGCATCTCACCCATGGCCCAGAGTACGGCGTCAGCGATATTGGTCTTGCCGCAGCCGTTGGGGCCCACGATGGCGGTGATGCGGGAGGGGAAGGTGAAGGTCGTCCGCTCCATGAAGGACTTAAACCCCACGATCTCTACCTTCTTCAACCTCATCGGGCCGCTTCCCCCCTGTCCCGTGATCCGATATATCCCAAGGCACGCTCCAGCCTCTTGATCACCCGCTCCTTGCCGATACCCTCCATGACCTCAAAGAGCCCCGGGCTCACTGTCTTGCCAGTGAGGGCTACCCGCACCCCCTGGGCCGCCTGATTCAACTTCAACCCCTTCTGCTCGGTCAGGTGACGAAAGAGCCTCTCCAAAGTGTCTTCGACAAAATCGGCACTGCTGCGGAGCTCCTCGAGGAGGGAGGTCAAGAAGGGGGAGAGCTCCGGTCGGAGAAATTTTCGTGCCCCCTTCTCATCGTAGGGGAAATCGTCTTTAAAGTAGAACTCAG
>CAYQOD010000199.1:0-3971 GCA_964419065.1 uncultured Thermodesulfobacteriota bacterium
ATCTCCACCTGTTGCGGCCTGTATTCGTAGGCATCCAACCCGTGGGCCAGCAGGCCTCGCTTGCCCAAGACCTCCTCCATGCTGGGCCTCGTCACGTGAACGCCTCCATTTTTAAAAACCATCTCACAGGTGTCATAATCGCTTGTTTGAAGAGGAACTCACTGTAATCGTGAGGAATTATCCGGGTTGATATCACCGTCTCTATCTTGATCGTGAGAGGGACCCGGCTACGGACTTACGTTTGTACCCAGCCGTGAACGACGATAGAGAGGAGGCGGGAGATGTCCCTCTTATGAACCTTCATCGTCATCCCTCAAGGTAAGCACCATCTCACACTCTATGTCCAGCGATCCTACGCGACAGAAACCGCACTTCTCGTATACGTGGATGGCCTTGAGGTTTATCACCTCCACCGAGACCCATATCTTGCAGTAACCCATCTCTTCGGCCAGCTCCCGCACCGCCTGGGTGAGCGCTATCCCGATGCCTCGATTCTGATAGTCCTGGTGGACAAAGACCAGGTATTCACAACTCTTGCGGGGCTCCATCTCAAACAGGGCGGCATGCCCTACGACCCTTTCATCCATGATCGCCAGAACATTCACCCCTTCTCGGATCACATACTGCAACCACTCATCCCTCCTCTCGTCCGAACGGGGAGGAAGGCCCTGGGTCCACTCCTTGGGTTCAAATAGATCGTACATCTCTTTTAAAAGGACGTAGTCCCCCTTCTCATCATTGTACTCACAGATGAGGAAGAGTTTCCCAAATCTGTCATGTACGAATCGAGATCCTTTCACGGATGGGAAGAAGACCGCTTTTAGATCATCAATCTAGCAGAAGAGCATGGAAGAAGTCAAGGTACTCACCCTTGATTTTTCCCCCCCTTCGCGGTATGGTGGGGAGACACATAATCCTGCCTTGGGGGGGAAATGGAGTATTTACTGACACTGGATAGAACCGTCTTCTTGTGGATCAACACCCAGTGGGCCAACCCGTACCTGGACCTCTTCTTCTTTGCCGTAACCTGGTTGGGCAATGGCTGGATTGTCATCTTTTTAGTCGCCCTCCTCTTCGCCCTGAAGAGACCCATCTACCTCCGCCGACACCTCCCCTGGCTGGCAGTCGCCATGCTCCTGGGTGGGCTCTGCATCTTCGTGCTCAAAAAGGCGGTCCCCAGGCCCCGTCCCTTGACCGATTTTGCCCCCCTCATCGAGGCAGGAAGGGTACAGCTCCATATCGTCGGTGATAACCTACGGTACGGTTCCTTCCCCTCCGGCCACGCCCAGACCGCCTTCGCTGCGGGGACCTACCTCTCGCTCCTCGTGCCGCGCTGGGCCCCGCTCTTCCTCTCCCTGGCCGGAGGCGTAGGGCTCTCCCGCGTCTATATAGGGGCGCACTTCCCCCTGGACGTGATCGTCGGTGGCCTGGTCGGAACCATCTGCACGGTAGGAATATGGTTGGTGAGAAAGAGGCTGCAGGGGCCATCCCTGCCTCCCGCAGCGTAGCAGTATCACCGTGAGCGGAGGGTGGAAGAAACGGGGGGAGAATCTCAATGAGCTTTCTCAGCGCGTTACGATTATTACCCACGAACCCGGCCCATCTATCACCTGAAGACCGACATCCCACCGTCTCTTACCTCCTCATTATGAGCCGGACATGCAAAATTTATAATAGATAAAATTTTAGATTTATTCTTGACAAAGAAAAATTTTTATATAGATTAGGAAAGAGGGGCCATGACGCTGGAAGAAAAGGTCACCAATCTCAAATCGAAAGGGGTCTTGTTGACCATTCAGCGGTACGCCATCTTGGGGTTTCTCCAAGATAACGAACTTCATCCCACGGCCGAAGAGATCTACCAATCCCTGAAAGATATGTATCCTGCCCTCTCCCGGGCTACGGTTTACAATACCCTCGATCTCTTCAAACAACATGGGATCATTCAAGAACTCACTATCGAACGTGAGAAGGCACACTACGACCATAGGATTGATCCCCACCATCATTTCTTCTGTCGCCTGTGCGGCCGGATATATGACGTGACCATGACGGGGTACCCTTTGGACAAGGGGCAATTGTTGGAAGGCCATAGGGTGGAAGAAGTACGATTGTATCTCATCGGCACCTGCTCTGAATGTCTTCAGGAGGGGGAACATGCCGGAACTCCCTGAGGTAGAGACCATCTGTAGGCAACTACGGCAGGTAATCCTGGGTGCCGAGATCTCGGGAATCCATGTTCTCGATCCTAAACTGAGAGGGATAGGGGGTTTTGAGGGGAGAAAGGTCCTCGGGGTGTATCGTCACGGTAAGGCCTTGGAGATGGAGTTAGAAGGGGGTCTTACCCTCCTTTTCCACTTCCGCATGACGGGCAGATTCTTATGGCAGGACGGTGATGGGCTGCCGCCTCATGCACGTCTTCTCCTCTCCTCCTCCAGAGGGAGGATCGTCCTCATAGACCCCCGGCGCTTTGCGACCATAATGGTACGAGACGGAGGAATTCCTCCCTCCGTGGGGAGCGACCCGCTTGAAGACCTCAACCCGTCTCACCTGTGGGAGATCTCTCAAAGGAGTCACCTCCCCGTGAAATCGTTCCTCATTGATCAGCGCCACATCGCCGGCATCGGTAATATCTACGCCTGTGAGATCCTCCACCAGGCGCACATAAACCCCTGGCGAAGCACCGATACCCTCTCCTGTGAGGAATGGAAGATGATGGGGGGCGCTGCAGCAACCATCCTCACAGAGGCCATCGCCTGCCGTGGGACCACTATCTCTGACTGGCATGACCTGTTCGGCGAGGAGGGGACGTACCAGGACCATCTCCTGGTCTACGGGCGGGGGGGTGAGAGGTGTTTTGGGTGTGGAGGGGAGATCCAACGACAAAAACTCAATGGCAGGGGGACGTACTTTTGTCCCTCCTGTCAAACATGAAGGAGGAGTTTCGGCATGAAGGATATCAACGGAACAGAAACAGAGAAGAATCTACTGACGGCCTTTTCTGGGGAATCCCAGGCACGCAACCGCTATACTTATTTCGCATCCGAGGCCAAAAAGGAAGGCTTTGAGCAGATCTCTGCTATCTTTACCGAAACCGCCGACAACGAAAAGGAACACGCTAAGAGGCTCTTCAAGTTTCTCCAAGGGGGCGAGGTAGAGATTACGGCGTCTTTCCCAGCTGGGGTGATCGGTTCTACTGAGGAAAACTTGAAGGCTGCCGCATCAGGCGAGAATTATGAGTGGACCGACATGTACCCCTCTTTCGCACACGTGGCCGATAAAGAAGGTTTTGACCAAATCGCCCAGGTCTTTAGGGACATCGCGGTTGCAGAAAAGCAGCATGAACGCCGCTATCTTGGTCTCCTGAAGAATGTCCAAGAGGGAAAGGTCTTCCGCAAAGACACCGTGGTGAAATGGCGCTGTCGGAACTGTGGTTATATACACGAAGGGAAGGAGACCCCGGATACGTGCCCAGCGTGTGATCATCCTCAAGCCCATTATGAGCTTTTGGCAGAAAATTGGTAGTCAGTTCTCAAATAAAGCTGCCGATACAGGAACAATAAATCAAATAAAGAGTTGAGGTGAAACTATGGCACGATGGAAATATAAGGCAACGCAACACAATCTATCTGATGTCACAACAGAACCCGAGAGGGTCATCGCATGCGATGACAAGGGAAGTTGTCTGGTCCACGACTTTCGTGAAAGGAATGTGGAGGCCTTGATGGACATCCTGGACGAGGAGGGAAAGCACGGGTGGGAGCTGATCCAATGTAGTTACCATGCCGGAGAGCTGCTCTGCCTCTGGAAGAAGGAGGAACAAGAGGCTTAGGTAAGGGGAAACCCGAAACGGTACCTCCCGATATCTAAGTGCTTCGATTCGCAAATACAGTAACGTATTTTGATTATTTATGATATCGAAATTGCTCACTCCATTCGGCTTGAGCCCTTCGGTCTGAGCTCAAGGTCGA
>CAYQOD010000200.1:0-3944 GCA_964419065.1 uncultured Thermodesulfobacteriota bacterium
TGGGTCATTGCTTGGGAGGTATCGACCGACCGATCTTCGTATGGTAAAGAGAAGCTGAAGAAGCTCATTGAGTTTCAACGAATCCGGGGAGGTTTTTTTGAGGCGGCAACCGTTTGCCGACTGCCATGGGTAGAGGTGAACTTTGGGCTCGAGCGGTATCCGGAATACTTGGAAGCCATTACGGGGAATCGTATGGACTGGGAAGATTTTGATCAAATCGGGGACCGCATCTACACGCTTATCCGGGCTTACTGGAAGAGGGAGATCCCTCAATTAGCTCGAACGTGGGATTATCCACCTGATCGCTGGTTTGAAGAGCCCCAATCTCAGGGAGCGATGAAAGGGGTGAAGCTTGATCGAGAGCGATATGATCAAATGCTATCCTGGTATTATGAACTGAGAGGCTGGGATACAAATGGCATCCCCACGAAAGAGACCTTGGACCGTTTTGGGTTGAAAGGGGTTTCAAAGGAGATACTGGGTTAACGTGGCTGAGCTCACGTTTTTAGGTTATCTAACAGATATCGCCGGCACGCGGGGAAAAAAGGTGGTTGTAGACAAGCCCACGCCGTTACGGAAAATGTTGCCGTCATCCTTTCCTGAAAAGGATGTCATTATTCTCATCGATACGAAGGTGGGCAACCTTGACAGTCTGATCGAGAATGAGAATTCAGTCATCATCATGCCCGTGATATCGGGAGGCTAAGTCCATCGAGTCATAAATTTGGCGACGAATTTATTCCCTCAGGACTTAGTGCTGAGTGAGCAATTGCAAAGGTTATACTCATTAGAATACGTTATAGTATTTGCGAATCGAAGCACGAAGGCTCCTTTGCGACTTGACTACGCGGGGTCTCATGCCACGGGAAATGAGCGAGATGTTTCGTGAGGCGAGACAGAGCAGGATCTTTGAAGATGTGGTGGACCAGATCCAGGAGGCCATCTTAGATGGACGGCTTAAGGCAGGGAGCAAACTTCCTGCCGAGAGAGACCTCCAGGAGATATTCAAGGCGAGCAGGGGGACCCTGCGTGAGGCCCTGCGAGTCCTCGAGCAGAAGGGCCTGATCACGATCAAGTCCGGGGTGAAGGGGGGGGCGGTGGTGAACGCCCTGACCACCCACCAGGTGAGCGAGAGCCTGGATCTCCTCATCCGGTATCAGCGGGTCTCGCTGGGTGATCTGGCCGAATTTCGTGAGGGCGTGGAGGGGATTGTTGCAGGGCTGGCCGTTGAACGGGCACAGAAGGGGGATATTGAGCATCTGAAGCAGCTCTTGGCCGATGCGAAGGAGTATTTGGAGGAGGGAAATTCTGGATGGGATGCCTTTATTCAGGTGGACAACCAACTGCACCTAGCCCTGGCCCGTATAGCACGGAATCCGATCTACGAATCTATGCTCCAGACCATTTATTCCAATATCCATTACTATTTTGACCGGTTTCTACCGCGGGAGGAGAGGATTATCAGGGAGAATTACCGGGATCTGTGTGAGATCGTCAAGGCGGTAGAAGAGGGGAGGGCCTTCAAGGCGAGTCTGTTGGTACAGAACCATGTCTATCGATCTAACCGATTGATGGAGGAGAACGCGCAAAAGGCAGAAGAACTCGAGCAGGAGCCATCAGGCCGGGATGATATCACGCCCGGGTAGTCTTCTCTGGAGATGGCTGATGAGGAGGACAGAGGGTTTTGGCATCGTTTATGACGCTCTTTTTTTGTATGTGATGAGTGACGGGGATCTATTGAAGCTGTAGAGAGATGTGATGAAGGTACGAGGGAGGAGGATTCAGAGACACCCCATCCTTGAGATTCCTGAGCGGAAAGAGGTGACCTTTTTCTGGAACGGGAAGGAATTGATCGGATATGAGGGGGAGATGATCGCATCTGCCCTCATGGCCAACGATATCCAGATCTTCGGGCATCATCCTAAGGATCGAAGCCCCCAGGGGATCTTCTGTGCCAACGGGCAGTGTTCCCAGTGTCTGGTGGTGGCGGATGGACTTCCAGTCAAGTCCTGCATGACCTCGTTACGGGAGGGCATGGTCGTCCAGAGTGTGGAGGGGCTCCCGAGGCTTCCGGAGGACGACAGGGTGCCCGCCCTGAGGGAGCCTCCCATCAGGGACGTGGAGGTGCTCATTTTGGGAGGGGGGCCGGCCGGCATGTCCGCAGCCATTGAGCTCGGTAAGCTCGGCGTGGACACCCTCCTTGTGGATGACAAGAGTGCACTGGGCGGAAAGTTGATCCTGCAGACCCATAAGTTCTTTGGTTCTGTGGAGGATTCCTATGCCGGGACCAGGGGGTTTGAGATCGCCCGCATCTTGGGAGAGGAATTGCGGAGATCGGATTTGGTCGAAGTATGGCTGGAGAGTACTGCTGTGGGGGCCTTTTCCGACGGGATAATCGGGGTCGTCAAAGGGAGGACCTACCGAAAGATACGCCCCCTGAAGCTCCTCGTGGCCACCGGTGCCAGGGAGCGGATGCTCTCATTTCCGGGCAACACCCTGCCCGGCATTTACGGGGCCGGGGCCTTTCAGACCCTTGTCAATCGAGACCTCGTTAAGACCTCCGAGAGGGTCCTCATAGTGGGCGGTGGCAATGTCGGTCTCATCGCAGGGTACCATGCCATCCAGGCCGGCATAGGGGTAGTCGCCCTCGTCGAGGCCCTGCCCCACGTGAGCGGGTACAAGGTCCATGCAGACAAATTAAAGAGGCTTGGGGTGCCTATCTACACGAACCATACCGTGGCATCGGCCACCGGTGAGGAGCGGGTGGAGTCGGTTACCATTGCCCAGCTGGATGAGCATTGGAAGGTAATCCCAGGGACCCATAAGACCTTTGCGGTGGACACGGTGCTGATCGCCGTGGGGCTCGCAGAGATGGATGAGTTCTATCACAAGGCCAGGGAGTTCGGCCTCGATGTCTCGTCAGCAGGAGATGCCCAGGAGATCGCAGAGGCCTCTGCCGCCATGTTTACGGGGAAGATCGAGGGGCTGAAGATCGCCAGGTCTCTGGGGCTCTATGCAGGGGAAATCCCTGAGGCGTGGGAGGAGAAGGCGGTCCTCTTGAAGTCCAAGCCGGGCCCCATCGTCCAGAAGGAAAAGACGAAGCATGAAGAGGGGATCGTACCCGTCTTTCACTGTTATGAGGAGGTTCCATGCAATCCCTGCACATCGGCCTGTCCTGAGGGACTTATCAGGACCGAGCGGGACGATATCATGGGTGTGCCCTGGATAGAGGATGTGGGCAGGTGTAAAGGGTGCATGAACTGTGTTGCCATTTGTCCGGGCCTTGCCGTTACCCTCGTGGACTACCGGAAAGACAGGGAACATCCGTTGGTGACCATTCCCTACGAGGTATGGCGGGAGAAGGTGGAGGTCGGGCAGAGGGTGCCGCTGACGGACGTGGAGGGGGCGATCTTGGGTTACTACCCCGTTGAGAAGGTGGTCTCGCTCCAGAAGAAATTTCCAGGTACGCTCCTGGTTCAGGCGAAGGTGGATAGGGACGTGGCTCAGAAGGTGGCTGGCATTCGGGTCCAGGAGGAGCAGGTAGATCCTTCATTGACGTATGAGCGAGAGCTGCCTCCGGACGAGGCCATTGTCTGCCGCTGTGAGCGGGTGACCGCCGGGGAGATACGCGCTGCCATACAGGAGGGCGTGAGAGATATGAACCAGCTCAAGGCCCTCACACGGGCTGGCATGGGGGCCTGCGGATCGAAGACCTGCAGACCCATGATCTGGCGCTTGTTCAAGGAGGAGGGGATCGACCTCGACGAGGTAACGGACAGGGTTGACCGTCCCCTCTTTGTAGAGGTCCCCTTGGGTATTTTTGCTGGAATGCGAACGGGTGATGGATAAGAACGAGCATGATGTGATCATTGTGGGGGCAGGTTCTGTCGGGGTGCCCACAGCCGTGGCCCTAGGTGAGATGGGTGTGAGGGTGCTGGTCTTGG
>CAYQOD010000201.1:0-3942 GCA_964419065.1 uncultured Thermodesulfobacteriota bacterium
TCCACCTCCTTGAGGAGGCGTGAGATATGGCCAAAGACGGTATGGTACCCGCCTCCGTGGTCGATGATCATCAGGTTTCCGTACCCCTTGAACCACGAGGCGTAGACCACCTTTCCGTTGAAGACCGACCTTATCTCTGCCCCTTCCGGGGCCTTGATACCTATCCCTTTTGTCCTCCCCTGGGGAGAGAAGAAAGTTCCCTGGACCGGGGGTATGAGCTTCCCCCGCAGGGTCTTAAAATTACCCTCTTTTAAGGCAACTACTTTGAGTCTCAACTCTTCGAGCAGGGAACGCAGGGCCTTCTCCCTCTCCTCCAACTCAGCGACGGCCTTCTGATAGGCCAACCGTTCTTTCTTGACAGAGGCGAGCAAGGTTGTTTTCCTTCGCTTTTCTCTCGCAATCTCCCCCTGTTTAGTCTCTATCTCTCTCTCTTTCTCCAGTAAGATCCCTTTTTCCTCGATCAGTTTTTTCTTTCTCGTTTCCTTCTCCTCAATGGCGCTCTGATACGCCTTCAGGAGCTGGAGATCGCTCTCCACGATCAGCTGAAAGGCCTTATACCTTCTCAGGGCATCACTGTAGTCCTCGGCGGAGAAGAGGACTCGCACCACTCCCACCCGATGGAGTTTATACATGGCCCTCACCCTGGATGTGAACCGCTCATCCAAGGCAGCCAGGAGGGTTTCCAGCTTGGTGATCTCCCTTTCGTGTTCGGTAATTTTCCTTTCTATCTCCTGCTTCTTTGCATTCAGCGCTGCGAGTTCTTTCTCCTTCCGGTCGAGCTGAGAATCGATCTCATCGAGGGTATCTGTGATCTTTTTTTCCTCCCACCACTTCTTTTTGATCGTTCTCTTCTTTTCCTTTAGTTCTTTTTGTATCTCAGTCAGGTCTCCCTTTTTCTCTTGAATGGTATCTTCCAGTTCCTTTGCCTCTTTACCCCACGAAGGCAAGGGGAATGAGAGGACGGCGATGAGCATGAGAGGAATGAGGACTTTCATATTATGTCCGCCCCGCCCTTCTCAGTGAGAGGAGACCTCCTACCAGGCCCGAGGTAACCCCCACCCCCAGGATCCAGGCTACTAACGTGAGAGGGAGAAAGCTCACATGCAGTTGGCCGAAATAGAGGCTCAAGTAGGGAGAAACCTTCTGGGAGAAGAGGTGGAAGAGGGCAAAGAGCAAAAGGAGAGAGCCTCCAGCCCCCAAGAGCCCCTGCAGTCCCCCCTCACAATAGAAAGGGAGTTTGACGAAGGTGTCCGTAGCCCCCACCAGCTTCATGATTTCAATCTCCTCCCTTTTGTTGAGGAGGGTGAGATGGACGGTATTGGCGGTGACCGAGATGATAATGACCACCAGGACTACCCCCAATATCCATGCCCCCCACCTGAGGATATAGAGGAAGAGGGAGAGCCTCTCTAACCAAATTCCCCCGTATTGGGCCTCCTCCACCTCTTTTTTTGCGCCTAATTTCGCGGTCATGGCCCGTATGTGTTCCGGGGTTTTGAAGGATCCTCCCAATTGGATCTCCAAGGATGCCGGGAATACCTCCTCCTTCAACCCCTCCAACAATCCGCCGTAGTGGGCAAGATCACGCTTAAAGGACTCCATAGCGTCCCGCTGAGAGATGTATCGTACCTCTCGCACCCCTTGTTCCTGCTGTATCTCTTTCACGAGTTGGAGGGCCCTCTTTTCATCTATCCCATCCTTGAGATAGAGGATAATCTGTACCTTTTTTTCCCACGTCTGCAGAAAGGTTTCGAAATTGATGGAGAGCAGTACAAATGAGGAGAAGAGAAAGAAGGAGGTAGCGATGGTCCCTATGCTCAGGAGTTGAGTGAGACCGTTCTCCTTGATATCTCCCAATGCCCTGCGGATGATGTACAAGACACCCATCTTCTCCCTCAGCCCACCAACTTTCCTCTATACAGGGGCAGGGACCTCTTCTTGTACTTGGCCACCAGATTGGTATCGTGGGTTGCTACCAGCACCGTCGTCCCTAAGTTATTAACCCTCTCCAGGAGGTCCATGACCTCCACCGTGAGCCCAGGGTCCAGATTGCCGGTGGGTTCATCCGCCAGGAGTATGGAAGGGGCGTTGACCAGCGCCCGGGCGGTGGCCACCCGTTGCTGTTCGCCTCCGGAGAGTTTGGGGGGGGGATGTTTAATCACCCATTCCTCCAGTCCAACCAACCTCAAGGCCTGTCTGACCCTCTTGGGGATTTCCCTCTTTTTATACCCCAGGACTTCTAAGACGAGTGCGATGTTTTCATAGACGGTCTTGTGGTTTAATAGTTTGAAATCCTGAAAAACAAAGCCCACCTCCCTGCGCAGCAGGGGAATCTGGGAACCTTTGAGCCTTGTCACGTTCCTGCCTTTGACCAAGATCTCCCCCCGGTCCGGCCTTTCAGCCCGGATGATCAATTTTAATAGCGTCGTTTTCCCCGCCCCACTCGGCCCGGTGATGAAGACGAACTCCCCCTCTTCTATCTTGAAGCTGATATCGGCCAGGGCCTGGATATTGCCGGGGTACGTCTTGTAGACCTGGAAGAACTGGATCATTAACTACGGTGTCCATACAATTTTTTGAAATATAGGTAACATATTCTGACAAGGAGCGCAAGGATTAGGGGGAACTGGTAGAGATGAAATGCCGGTTAGTGAGGACACCCTGCAGGTGGCGAGCAAGTACCCGCTACTACTCCTTCTCCAGATCCCGTAACGCGCTTTCTACAGCCTGGGTGAGTAACTTGTTGATCCTCTTCTCAGCGGTTCTTACGTAAAACGTCGCCGACTGATATGAGGAGGAGGATTCTATCGTTTCTCGATACTTGTGAATCCTCTTCTCTACATCAACAACCGCGACTTTGAGCTTGAGCTTGCATTCGTAGACGACCCTCACATCCTGGCTCTTCACCATGAGGGAGAGCTCCTCTATGGAGCCGCCGATGACCAAATCCCCCCACTCCTGGGATATGCCCTGAGGGTCCAGATTCCATACGGGGGTTTCCCCTCGGACCGTATACCTTTTTTGAGAGAGATAGGTTTTGAAGGCCCGGGTGACTTCAACTGCGGGGTTCCCCGGTGACGAGACGAAGGGGATTTCTTTATCCTCGAGGTCCACCCTGATGCCGATGATCGCCTGATCGGTCGCTCCTCTGGCGTCCGCAAAGGCGGTTACGGTGATCGTTTTGTCCTTGAGCTTTTCGTCTCTTTGAGGGAGCGCCTGTTCGGGGGCATAGCGAAGGTGAATGGGATGCATGGTCACGGGGGCGCAGGAGCACACGAAGATCAATCCCAAGACGATGATAAGCATCTTTTTCATGATAACACCTCCCCGGAGTATTATGGTACTGATACTGATCCTCATGAACAGTAGTCATTATACGATTTAAGAGGCTGGTTGTAAAGGCAGGCATAATCACATTAGGTATGTGATTGAGCGGTTTCTTGTCTGGACCCACGTTCAATGTTTTCATCTCTTTGCCAAAGCACCTCTTGACAAATTCCTTTAATTCATGGAAAGTCTTTGGCGGATGCCCGTAGCGTGCCACAGCGTGCTACCGTTTGATACTATTGTGGGGATCGCGCAGACATGCTAATACTTCCATGGCGCGGTCCTGCTTCGGGATCTCACTCTCGTGATGATTGTCGAGGAGAGCCAGGTATGGTATAGTCCTCTTCGCGCGCAGCACCGGAGATATAACACGAAGCGGAGGCATCAATGGCAGACAAAAACGTTAAGATTCTTGTAACAGGCGCATGTGGCCAAATCGGTTCTGAACTGACGCTGGCCCTTCGTGAGAAGTACGGTAATGAGAATGTCGTTGCCACCGGACACCGGACAGAACCACCTCCTGCATTGCGCGAATCCGGTCCGTTCTCATTCATTGACGTGACCCGGCGGGAGACCATTGAGGAGGTGGTGGACACGTACGCCATCAACACCATC
>CAYQOD010000202.1:0-3932 GCA_964419065.1 uncultured Thermodesulfobacteriota bacterium
GATTCACAGGATAGCATAAAGGGTGTTATTTGTCAACTATTAAAGGGTCACTACCAAATTTTTAATCGCTGGAAAAAGAGAAGGCGAAGTGGTATAGTTCGATACGATAGAACTAGCATATCCATGCAAACCGTGCAAATTTCTTTACGTCAGAGGGGGTGTTAATGAGGGTTTTAGGGCTTGATGTGGGAGAAAAGAGGATCGGTATCGCCTTGAGCGACGAAATGGGATGGACTGCTCAGGGGCTTACCGTGCTGCAGAGAAAGGGGCTGGAGGACGATCTCAGGGAGATAAAGGACCTCATAGAGACCGTAGAGGTCTCTGCAGTGGTTGTGGGGCTCCCCAAAAACATGGATGGTTCCCTGGGGTCAAGTGCACAGAGAGTCTTGTCCTTTGCGAGAGAAATAGAAGAGTTGATATTCGTTCCCGTCATCCTCTGGGATGAACGATGGACAACGACAGAGGCCACCCGTCTGCTGCTCAAAGCGGATCTCAGTAGGAAGAAGAGGCGGAAGGTGGTAGATAAGCTGGCTGCCGTCCTCATCCTCCAGGGATATCTCGATAGTCTAACCAGGAATGAAAAGGGAGGAGATCGAACGTGAAAGATCGTCTTGTCAAGGCCGCTTCCCTCGGGGCTCTCCTGTTTGTTCTGTATTGTATCCTTGATGCCATGTTATTTCTCTCACTACCTCCCAATTCTTCAGGAGAGAATACGAAGGCATTGATCCCCAAAGGATCCAGCTTTAAAGAGGTAGTGCACATTTTGACAGAGAAGGGATTGTTGCGTAGTCCGACCAGATTTTATCTCATGGCAAGGATCGTAGGGGCTACGGATGAAGTGAAGGCGGGAGAATATGACCTGAGCACCTCCATGCTCCCACAAAAGATCCTGCAAAAGCTCGTCAAAGGGGAGGTGGCCAAATATCGAATTGTCATCCCTGAAGGATATACTGTTCGACAGATCGCTGCCTGTGTAGAACGTGAGGGTATCATCGATGGACAGGAGGAGTTCCTCACATTGGCCTTCTCGCCCGAGTTTGCGGCTGGTTTGAGTATAGAGGGGGATGGGGTTGAGGGTTACCTATTCCCGAATACCTATTTTTTCCCCAGGGGGCTTGCTCCCGAAGAGGTGATCACGGCGATGGTCAGAAATTTCAGGAGAGTTTATAAGCCGGAGTTTTCCTTGAGGGCCGCTGAGGTAGGACTGACAGATAAGGAGGTTATCATCCTCGCTTCCATCATCGAAAAGGAGACAGGTCTCCCTGAAGAACGGCCCCTGATCTCCGCTGTCTTCCACAATCGACTGAAGAAAGGGATGCCCCTCTGTAGTGACCCCACCGTGATTTACGGCATTGCAGATTTCGATGGCAATCTCAGAAAGAGGGATCTCGAGACGTGGACACCTTACAATACTTACCTGATTCAGGGGCTCCCACCAGGCCCCATAGCAAGTCCAGGGAGAGCGTCGATTGTGGCGGCCCTTTATCCGGCCCCTGTCAAATACCTCTACTTCGTATCCCGCAATGATGGGTCCCATTATTTTTCCGCCAGTCTCAGGGAACATAATGCGGCGGTCTGGAGGTATCAGAAGGGGGGAAGAGGGACTACCCAGTTGAAATGAGGTCGCTCTAATGGTTATCTTGTACATACGGAGGGAGTATATCGTTTATGGAAGAGGAAACGAATAGGCTTGTATTTGAGCAGGGACCGATACGGCCCCCAAGTGAGGCTTACAGCCTTTTGATACGGGTCACGAGAAATTGTACGTGGAACAAGTGTGCCTTTTGTCATATATATAAAGGGAAAAAGTTCGAAAAACGATCAGTTCAAGAGATCAAAGACGATATTCAGGCAGCTAAAGATATTGCTGATGAGATAAAGGCCCTCTCATGGAGATCTGGCCTCGGAGGAGATATCACGAGGGAGTTGATGGAGGCTATCTTTCGGCAACCCCATCTCTATAGCGATCACTTCCGCAGTATCGCCCTGTGGTTATATGCCGGGGGAAAGCACGTCTTCTTGCAGGATGCTAATTCTATCGTCCTCTCGACCTCAGAGCTGGTTGAGGTCCTGAAGCTGTTAAAGGATACATTTCCTCAGGTGGAGAGAGTCACCAGTTATGGGAGATCCAGTACTATCGCTAAGAGAAAGAGCGTCGAGGAACTGAAGGAACTCAAAGAGGCAGGTCTAACGAGGCTCCATGTCGGCCTTGAGTCCGGCTATGACTTCTTGTTAGAGTATATGAACAAGGGGGTTACGGTAGCGGAACATATCGAGGCCGGCAGAAAGGTGATGGAGTCCGGCATTGAACTCTCGGAATATGTGGTCCTGGGTCTGGGGGGAAAGAAGTGGTGGAGAGAACATGCCCAGGAGACGGCCAGGGTATTAAACCAGATCAGCCCTCACTTTATCCGTTTGCGCACCTTGAAAATCCTCCCCCAGATGCCCTTGCAGAAGAAGATCGATGATGGTGATTTCATTCTCCAGACGGAAGATGAGATGATCGCCGAAGAGAGACTGCTGATAGAAAATCTCAATGGGACCGACAGTACCTTCTTGAGCGATCATATCCTCAACCTGTTGATGGAAGTCGAGGGTAAGCTCCCCGAGCAAAAGGAACGGATGTTGGAGATCATCGACACCTTTCTGAACCTTCCATCGGAGGAGAAACGTAACTTCAGGTTGGGTAAGAGGGCAGGGATCTATAATATCCTGGAGGACGTGTCTGATACCCGCTTACATCGACAGGTAGAAGACCTGATCGAGAGGCTTGAGCGCGAAGTTCCCGGAGGTGTGGAGGAGGCTATCTCCAAGATAAAAGAGACCTTTCTGTAGGTGTCCTGCCCATCCATCATCAGTGTTTTCCCCTCTCTTTTCTGGTGTATATCAAGGCCTGGCAATCCGCACAAATTATTGACTTTTCACGGTGATATGGTTTAATGGTGAAGTATTTTAAGGAGGAGAGTTGTGTTTAGGAAGATGTGGCGCAAGCGCGAGGTGGAGAAAGGGCGGTTTTTCCGGACGAAGGTCGTGATACCGATGAAGGTACGGCTCGTTGACCTCGTCACGGGGAGGGGACTGACGTCATGGATAGAGGCCAGCACCCGTGAGTTGGCTGAGAATGGTTTTGTGATTGGGGTGAATCGGGTGATGGTGGAAGGGTTCCACATCTTTACAGATGCCATGAAGGAGGGGAGGGGGGTGGAGTTGGAGTGGGAGCTTCCGGCAGAAGGTGGTAGGGTGAAGGGGAAAGGAAGGGTCCTCTGGTTCAAGATAACGCCCGGTGGCTCTTCGCATCCTTTTGAGGCTGGGGTGTTGATGCTGGAGATGGGCAAGGAGGAGCGGGATCGGTGGCTGCAGTTCACGAAAGGCCTGCCTGAATGATCATGAGTCTCAACATGGAAATGCTCCTTATTACAAATAATTATCAATCATTATTTCACCATTTTTCTTAAATATTTCCTCGGTGCTCCAGAATACTCTATTCGTAAATGTTTTGCTTGCTTATTAAAAAGGGGGAGGCATCGTCATCTTGGAACGGAGAGTGTTCTGGATTGTCTCCCTTAGAGCACTGCCTTGTTTCTCAATCTCGTCCACGCTTTCTTTCGTGGCCTTTATGAACGTCTCATCTGTTATAGCGGCCAGATTGATCATCACATTCAACAGCCCTCCCTTCAGGGCTGTATCTGCGAGGTAGAAGGCGACACCAGCGTCGCTGATGGCTGAGACGTTTCCCTTCTCAATGATGGTCTTGCAGAAGATGAGGAGTCTGAGGGAAATTTTGCTTACCTCCAAAGGGGTCTGTGTAGCCCTTTTATAGGCCTCTTGAATGGCTCGGCTCCGCTCCTGACGCTGCGCTTCTGTTTCTTTGGGGAGTCGATATGCAGCAATTACCCCCTCAAATCCCCGACTATCATCCTCTACGGCATCCA
>CAYQOD010000203.1:0-3917 GCA_964419065.1 uncultured Thermodesulfobacteriota bacterium
GACCTATTGACATTGGTATGGTGGAGTGAACAGACCTTCGTGAGCATTTGCCCGCTGGCCTATGGCCTTGGGCGGGGAATAATATAAACAATCGAGGTGGCAGCTTGAAAAGGAGAGTAGTAGTTACCGGAATTGGTCTCATCCTCCCTCAAGGCATAGGCAACGACATTGTATGGAAGAAGATATGTGAGGGAGTCTCTGGGGCTGGTCCTATAACGAAATTTGACGCCACCGGATTTGAGACCAAGATCGCCGCTGAGGTCAAGGGCTTCAGATCTGAGGACTACCTCGAGCCGAAGGAGATCAAGAAGATGGATATCTTCATCCATTACGCCTTGGCGGCGGCGCGCATCGCCCTGGATGATGCAGGTCTGGAGATCTCCGGAAACAACGCCGAGCGGGTCGGGGTCATCGTCGGCACCGGCTTGGGGGGGTTGACGAACATTGAGAAGTACCACAAGGTCCTCCTGGAACGGGGGCCGCAACGGCTTACCCCCTTCTTTATCCCCATGATCATCGCCAACGAGGCCTCAGGGCATATCGCCATCCAGTACGGCGCCAAAGGCCCCAATCTGTGCGTGGTAACGGCCTGTGCCACCGGGGCTCATTCCACCGGTGATGCCTTCCGGTGTATCCAGTATGGCGATGCCGACGCGATCATCGCTGGGGGGGTGGAGGCCACCATCACCCCCTTGGCCGTGGCGGGGTTTAACGCCATGAAGGCCATCTCCACCAGGAATGATGAGCCTGAGCGGGCCAGTCGTCCCTTCGATAGGGATCGAGATGGATTTGTGATGGGGGAAGGGGCGGCCATTATGATCCTGGAGGAGTTGGAGCACGCCCGAAAGAGGGGTGCTCAGATTTATGCAGAGATCATCGGTTACGGATATACCGGTGATGCCTACCACTTGGCGGCCCCGGACCCCGACGGAGACGGGGCAGCGAGGTGTATGGAGATGGCCCTGAGGGATGCAGGGATCTCCCCTGAAGAGGTCGACTACATCAACGCCCATGGGACCTCTACGGAATTAAATGATATAACCGAGACGCTGGCCATCAAGCGGGTCTTCGGTGACTATGCGTATAAGATCCCGGTCAGCTCCACCAAATCGATGACCGGCCACCTCTTGGGGGCTGCCGGAAGTGCCGAGGCCGTTTTCTCCATCCTTACGATCAGGGACGGAATCATACCCCCCACCATCAACTATGAGAAACCCGATCCTCGGTGTGATCTGGAGTACGTCCCCAATGTAGCGAGGGAGCAGGGTGTGAAAGTGACTATTTCCAACTCCTTCGGTTTTGGTGGGACCAACGCCGTCCTGGCCTTCAGGAGGTTTGAGGGATGAGATGCGGATAGCGATGGCGTGTGATCACGGTGGGATTCACCTCAAGGAAGATCTAGTGACCTCTGTCAGGGAATTGGGACACGAAGTAGAGGATCTGGGGAGTTTCGGCGACGATCCGGTGGACTATCCGGACCTGGGCCAAGCGGTGGCCCGGAAGGTCTCTGACGGTGAGGTAGAGGGGGGAATCCTCATCTGCGGTACCGGCATCGGGATGAGTATTGTCGCCAATAAATTTCCCAGGGTAAGGGCAGCCCTCGTCCACCATGTCTATGCCGCCCGCATGGCGAAGGAACACAACGACGCCAATATCTTGGTCATGGGGGGGAGGATCGTGGGTCCTGGCCTCGCCCGGGAGATGGTCAAGATATGGTTGGAGGCCGAGTTTCAAGGCGGGCGACACCTGCGCAGATTGCAGAAGATCGAGGAGATAGAGAGGAGGAACTTCAGGGGATGACATCTCACCTGCTCAGCTCAATCTCCCTCAGGAGGATTTGATACTCATCTCCCCCTGTTCAACCCGAATCAATAAGGGAATCGTCAGTGACGGATCCCCTCGGATGGGGATACCCCTCCAAGAATGAGATGACGCGCCCGAGTTGGGATGAATATTTCATGGAAATCACCCGACTGGTGGCCAGCAGGTCAACCTGTCTCCGGCGGCACGTGGGGGCGGTCATCGTCAAGGACAAACAGATCTTAGCAACCGGTTATAATGGTGCCCCCTCCGGACTGGCCCACTGCCTGGAGGTGGGCTGTTTGCGGGATCAGTTAGGGATACCGTCCGGCCAGCGGCACGAGCTCTGCAGGGGATTGCATGCCGAACAGAACGCCATCATCCAGGCCGCCTCTCATGGGGTCTCCATCAGGAGTGCCACCCTCTACTGCACCGACCTTCCCTGTATCATCTGCACCAAGATGATCATCAACGCCGGGATCACGCGGGTCGTCTATGAGGGGGGATACGCCGATGATCTGGCCCATACGATGTGGGAGGAATCGAAGGTGACCCTGGAGCAGTTTTCGGAGGAGGAATAGATGAGGTGCCCGTACTGTTCCAGTCTGCACAATCGGGTGATCGACAGCCGCTTGAGCAAGGAAGGGGATGAGATACGTCGCCGTCGTCTCTGCAACGACTGCAAGAGGAGGTTCACCACCTATGAGCGTGTGGCGGATGTCCTCCCCCTCGTGGTGAAGCAGGACGGGCGCCGAGAGCCTTTTTCCCATGAGAAGATCATGGTCGGTCTGCGAAAGGCCTGTGAGAAGCGGCCGGTCAGCATGGACATCCTGGAGAAGGCGGTGGAGCGGATCGAGAGATGGGCCCAGGAGAAGGGGGGAAAAGAGATCGCCTCCAGCGAGATCGGGGAACGGGTTATGGAGGAGCTGCAGGAGCTTGATGAGGTCGCCTACGTTAGATTTGCCTCGGTCTACCGGCAGTTTAAGGATATCAATCAGTTTATGCGAGAACTCAAGGGGCTCCTCGAGAGGAGGGAGCGCAAGGATGTTCACGGGGATAGTTGAGGGGATGGGGAGGGTAACGGAGGTGCAGCGGGAGGAAGAGCTCGTGCGCATGGGCATCGCCCTGCCGGCTGCGTTGACAGATATCGCTGTCGGTGATAGTATTTGCATCAACGGCGCCTGTTTGACGGTAGTCGAGCGAGGGGAAAGGAGCTTTCGGGTTGATGTCTCTCCGGAGACGCTGGCCAGGACCACCCTGAGCTCCCTCAAGCCCAATGATGAGGTCAACCTGGAGCGTGCCCTTCGCCTCAGCGACCGTCTCGGGGGACACCTGGTGACGGGTCACGTCGACGGTACGGGATATATCGCTGAGGTTATGGCGGGGGGGGATGCCCGGGTGATAACTCTCAGGGTTGATCAGCAAGTGTTGCAGTATCTTGTCGAGAAGGGATCGGTGACGGTGGAGGGGGTCAGCCTCACCATCAGCCGTATGCGCGGTGATGGGTTCCAGGTAACCATTATCCCCTATACCGCCCACAACACCAACCTCGGCGCTAAGCGGCCGGGGGATCGAGTCAACATAGAGGTCGATATCATCGGTAAGTACGTGAAGCGATTCTTACAGGAAGCAGACGGTGAGGGAGAGGGGATCGACTTGAATTTCCTCGCCAAGCATGGATTTATCCCCCGGGAGGAGTAGCAAACGATGGTCAGCACCATTGAAGAGGCGCTCGAGGATATCGCGGCGGGTAAAATAGTAATCCTCGTTGATGACGAGAACCGGGAGAACGAGGGTGATCTGACCATGGCGGCCGAGAAGGTAACCCCCGAGGCTATCAACTTCATGGCGAAGTATGGGCGGGGGTTGATCTGCCTCTCTTTGACCGAGGAACAGGTGGAGCAGCTCAATCTCCCCATGATGGTCAATGAGAACACCTCTGCCTTCGGCACGGCCTTCACCGTTTCGGTCGATGCCAAAAAGGGGGTATCCACGGGGATATCGGCCGCCGACCGGGCCTTCACCATCCTGACCGTCATCGCCGATGATGCCACACCGGAGGATCTGGTCCGGCCAGGGCACGTCTTCCCCCTGCGGGCTCGTAAAGGAGGCGTACT
>CAYQOD010000204.1:0-3914 GCA_964419065.1 uncultured Thermodesulfobacteriota bacterium
CCCCGTTGCGCCGGCATCCTTCGACCGGGTCCTGGCCGATATACCCTGCACGGGGCTTGGAACGCTGCGGAGAACCCCTGACGGGAAGTGGCGGGTCAGGGAGGCGGACATCACCCGCCTGCAGAGGCTTCAGCGAGAGATCCTAGCGCAGGCCGCAACTCTGGTGAAGCACGGGGGGATTCTGGTCTACTCGACCTGCACCCTCACCCCGGAGGAGAACGAGGGGGTGATCGGGCCCTTTCTGTCCGAGCATGAAGATTTCAGCCTCGAAAGCGCCGCACCCGGTCTGCCCCCTGACTGTGAGGGGTTGGTCGAGGAGCGAGGTTTTCTCCTGACGCTCCCCCACCGCCATGGGACGGATGGCTTCTTCGCCGCGCGGATCAGGAGGGGATAACATTGGGCGCTGAGGATCTGGTGTATACGAGGTAATTGATGATCGAGACACTGGCGTTTTTCACATCAGGCGTGCTCTTGGGGTTGGTGTCAGGGATGATACCGGGTCCGCTCTTGACCGTGGTCATCGCTGAGACCCTCAAACATAATAGAAGAGAGGGCATCATCGTGGCGAGCGCACCGGTTCTGACAGATATCCCCATCGTATTGTCATCGATCTTCATTCTCGCTAAACTGTCGAGCGTTCACGCCATCATGGGCGCCATCTCCATGATCGGGGCATTGTATATAGGTTACTTGGCGTATGGGAGCATCGCCCTCAAGGGGAGGACAGAACATCTCCAGGACGTAAAGGCACAATCGCTACGAAAAGGGATGATCACCAATATTCTGAGCCCTCATCCATATCTCTTCTGGATGGCTATCGGCGCTCCGACGGTGCTCAAGGCATACACGGTAAATCTCACCTCAGCCCTCCTTTTCGTATTCGGATTCTATCTGCTCTTGGTAGGTTCAAAAGTAGTCGTCGCGGTGATGGTCGATAGGTCTAAGGCATTTCTCAAGAGTAACACGTACCTTTACATCATCAGGGGGCTCGGCTTCATCTTACTCCTATTTGCAGCGCTCTTCATCAGGGATGGATTGCGCTTCTTCGGAATTATCTGATGGTAAGCGAAGGAGGGTTACCGTTAAACCACGGCCGTTGCAGCGGCTTCGGTTGTCTTGAAAAGCGGTATGTAACATTTCGCTGGAAGATGAGAGGAGGATTTATGATGGTGAAGAGAGGGAACTTTACGGGTATGGTAATCGTATCACTATTCATTATCTCCTTGCTGATATCCGGTTGCGAGCGGGCGTCATCGATTCCTCCCCCAGAAAGTGCCCTTGCCGTAGTGCAGAACGTGCGTGAAGGATACAATGCGGAGGACGTCGATCTATTCTGCAACGATTTTTCGGATATCATGTTCACCAAGGGGTTCACTCGCAGGGCCTATCTCGATGTTATTCAAGGTCTGAGGAAGAAATTCGGCGCATGGGAATCAGAGGTATATCTCGGCGAGGAGAAGGGTGCTTACATATGGCGGGTGAAATTCGAGACCGGAAGAGCAAAGTTGGTGCTGGTCTTCAACGATTCCTGGCAGGTCATCGGCCTCTGGTTTCGTTGAGATATCCGTCTGCACAGTGAAAGCGGGCCTATGCGTAATCCAGCTTATACGGTGTGACGAGACCCTTGTCCTTTGCTTGCAATTCGTATATGTTGAGCACCGTTGGCATCAAGATCCACGCTCCCTCTGTGTGGTTCATATCATTTCTGTTTTAGCTATTGCGGAGTACACTATGCAGGAGATAACATACACGCCCATCGGAATTATACACTCTCCGTTCAAAGAACCCAAAGGGACACCGATACAACCCACATGTGCCGAGGGTGTCAACGGATGGGTTGAGGTGTTCCCACAGTATGCTGAGGGCCTTAAAGATGTCGAAGGCTTTTCGCACCTCATCTTGCTCTATCACTTTCATCTCTCTAAGGGGGTGTCCCTTCATGCGAGGCCCTTTATGGATGACGAGGTACACGGGATCTTCGCCATACGAGGTCCTAGCAGGCCCAATCCCATCGGCATCTCGGTAGTACGCCTAATTGGAGTTGAGGACAATATCCTTCATATCCAGGACGTCGATATCATCGATGGGACCCCCCTTCTGGACATCAAACCGTATGTGCCGGAGGTCGACGCCCGGAACGTGGAGAAAATCGGCTGGCTTGAGAAAAAGGTGCATAGGATCTCAACGACGAGAGACGATGGGAGGTTCACACAATGATCGGAGCAGCTTCCTTACCAAGGCTCTTTCGGTGGCGAACTTCCCGCGAAACCCTTATCCCCTTTGCCGCCGGGTTCGTCGTCCTCGGCCTCTCCGCCGTTATGATGCCCGTCCAGGGGATCCCCTGGCTCAGGGTGATGATCCGTGACCTCGGACAGATCTTCCTCGTGGGCATCCTTTTCCCTCTGGCGTACATCCGACGCTCCAGCGGTGACTTCGCTGCATTCGGCTTCACCCTCAGGAGATGGCATATCTTCCTTCCCATAAACCTGGTGCTGGGGGTGCTCTTACTCCTCATGTTTCTGTCAGAATCCCCGCCCTCGGCTGATTTCCACGTGAGCGTACCGGTCATGTGGGGGGCGGCCTACGTTATGTGCGCCCTGGTCTTTGAACTGGTGTTTTTTTACGGGTTCCTCAGGACCCTGTTTGAGCGGGCCTTCGGCATCGTACCCGCCATCGTCCTCTCAGCCCTCTTCTATTCCTTCCACCACCTGGGCTTTCAGCCGGAGTTCGGCAAGCTCTTCTTCGTGGGGCTGCTCTATGCCACCGTATATCGGCTGGGGAACAGCGCCGCTTTGATCTTTCCCTTCTTTCTGGGGGTCGGCGGGACCTACGATGTCCTCATACAGTCGCAGGTGGTCTCACCCATTTCGCACCCCGCACTGCGCACCGTGTACTTATCAGTCCTTATACTTGCAGGAATGCTCTGGATATGGAAGAATGCGAGGGCACAGACCGGGCGCCCTTTATAGTTATAGTGCTTATGGGTGGTACATGAAGAAGAGACATCTGATCACAAAATTGCTCAATGTCGGTGCCGTCATCTATGATCCCCTCATCAGACTTGTGGTCAATGAGCGAGCACTCAGGGAGAGGCTCCTTCACCTGGCGAAGCTCAACGGCACTGAGAAGGTCCTCGACATCGGGTGTGGGACCGGATCGTTTGCCCTGATGTTAGCCGAAGCTGTGGGTAGAGGATCTGTGTGCGGAATCGATATTTCACCCAAGATGGTGGCGATAGCGCAAAAGAAGGCAGCGGACAAGGACCATCGGATTGACTATCGGGTGGGGAGCGCGACGGCCTTGCCGTACCAGAAGGGGGAGTTTGATGTTGTCTTTACGAGTCTGCTGTATCACCATCTGAACTATAGGGAGAAGCGGGCAACACTGGGTGAGATTCACCGTGTCCTGAAGGGGGGCGGGAGATATGTCTCGGTGGAATTCGATGAGTTCCCCCACGACCTCTTTCATCGTATGTTTATTGGCCTCACCCGCGCTTCAGGCATCCTGCACGGGATCTATCCCGATGCGTTGCTACAAGAGGCGGGATTTGCCCTCCTCAATGAGGCGGCAGGACCGACCATCGCAGGCCACCACCAGACACACTACAGGATCTTGGTGAAGGGCAACGGTGCTATCGGTTGATAAGGCATCTTCGATTTGATAGCCTGGAGGCCACATCTCCAGAAAAATGAGATGGTGGATACCTACAGAGAGAGGAGGAGGATGAAACTGAGGAAGCTCTCCACGGTGATGCTCGCAGGGATGCTGATCGTCCTGATCCAGATGCCGTCAGCCTATGCCGGCTCCACCTTTAAGGATTTCTTAAAGAAGACCTTCGGAGAAAAAAAGCGCTCTGACGAGAAGATCGTCCAGGGACTCAAGGAGGCCCTCCAGATCGGCACGGAAAACGCCGT
>CAYQOD010000205.1:0-3885 GCA_964419065.1 uncultured Thermodesulfobacteriota bacterium
CAAAGTGGAGTCTATGTTTAAATCGAGTGAGAACCCGCAGGTCGCTTCATGGCTACGCAGTCCCCACAAACCTTGTATACATCGCCTCAACCTTCTTCCGCGTCACGTGGGGCCTATGGGACCGAAACCCACCCCCAAAGGAGTGAGGGATATGCATCAGCTCATGGATAAGCACCTTGATCTGCTCCTCTTTGCTGAGCTGATCAAACCGTTCGGAGACGACCTCAATGACATAATGCGGCTTCAGGTTGAGGGCGCGCTGCATGATGCGGGATAACCCGTGACACCGGGCGATGACCCGCTTGCTGGCAGAGTCAAAACTCCGGACACAGGCAACCCTTGACCTATCGACATGGGTCATGTGCAGTTTTCGGATAATCTCCTGTACCGCTGCGCCGATATCATCGGCCACTTCATACCGGATCATAGAACTACGTATCCCCTCATACGATCATGGGAAGTCTGTTTCAACGTCTATGAGCTAATCAGCCAACCAGCACAATGATTTGGATTCATCATGGGTTAGGCGTCCTCAGCGGGCTTGGGGGCAAGCCACTTCGTCATGAGGTACCGATCGTGGTCCTCGAAACCGGCCCTGCGATAGAGGCGTCGTGCCTCGGCCTTGCTGCGCTCAACTTCCAAATGCAAGATGAGATCTTTTCGTCCCCATCAGCAGAACACCACGGTTCAGATACAGATCGTCTTCGCTCTTCCTCATGCTATTGTCGTACCATTGCCCTGCGCTCTGCCTCGTCGAATTCACCGACGAGGAGATAGAGCGGACGGGTTAGTTCTTGTTTTACATAGACCGACACGGTAGGTTCAACCGTGCCGTGACCATTGGATGACTCCGGTGGATGGACGGTTGAACAGGAGAGGTGGAGAATAAGGGCCATTATCACCAACAGGATAAGCCATAACGTTTTCAGCATCTTCACCAGTGCGACCCCCTCCGCCTCCGCGGTGCTATGCGTCATTCTGTATCTCTCCTGTTCGGTCGCGACAGTACACCCTCACCGTGTGAGACACCTCATGACCTCACCGACGTACATCCGGTGGTAGTCTTTGCCGGGATAGTGCTCACCTATTCCAAGGTCGATGAAATGATCCGGGTTGATATCCTGAAAGTAGATCTTCTTGCATTCCATCACCAGGCGCGCCTCGGCGAAGTAGATCGCCCCTGTAGTGCTCGGGATTGTGGTCAGGCCGGTCTCGGCAAACTTATCGACATCCCTGCCCGACCTCGAACCGCAAAACTCCAAAACATCCCGGTATCGCTCCTCAAAGAACGAGAGGGTGAAATGTGCGGCCCTTTCCATAAAACCGTACGTATAGCGCTGAGGTCGTATAAAGCAGAAGCAGACCCTTCTGCCCCAGAGCACGCCAAATCCACCCCAACCGGCGGTCATGGTGTTGTACCCCTGTGGTGTCCCAGCGGTAATGAGCATCCAGTCTGTCCCAATGAGCTTGAAGACATTGTCACTGATCTGATCAGGCTCAATAGTCTTGAAAGGCTCTTTCATGTTCCCTCCTTATCATCAGGGCTGCAAAGGGAGCAATACGGGGGCCGTGGAAGGGCCTTGTTGTCGGACGGGAGTAGAGGGTAGTCTGTGAAAGGTGAGTCTGTTTTTTGCAATGAGAGCTGAGCACACTCTACAGGGACAACCTTGGCCCTTTCTCGTGTCGCTTAATCCTTATTATATTTCGGATTCTTTCCGTCGTGATTTCTCCTATACGCCTCCAACTGCTCCGCCCGTTTTTTCTTGGCACCCTCTTCGGTCATCTTACGTGACGTTACCACAAGTTTGGTAAATTTCTTCCCTTCAATACGGTGTTCCTGTTCACGTCTTTCAGGATCATTGGTTATGCCGACATACACCACCTTGCGATCATCCCTCAGTTGATAGACGACAGTCGTATACTCTTTAGCTTTAGCCATATTCGGCTCCCCCCCTTTAATAAGATCAGATGCTTGTGCATAAACGCTTATAATGAATCCCCTGACACGTGAAAATACATTTACCATATTAAACATGAGGAGGCAACAAAAAGGCCCCTTTAACAGGGGCCAAGGATTCATGGACGTTAGGGGAGAGAAAAAAGGTAGGTCTTTGCCCTATAAAATCACTTCTTTCTCATTTCGTTGCCCAAGCGATCATCTCCTCTCTCATGACGAACATGCATTCACCTATCGTCTATACTGCGTTCCATAGACACCCATGTGCACCTTCGCATATTCCAATGCTTCCTTGCCATGCGGGGGCTTTTTCTCATCAGGATATCCGATGGCGATGATAGACTCCACCTTCATTGTTGACGGAATCTTCAGGATCTCAGCAATGTACTCCTGTGCGCTCTTCGCCTCATCGTGCATCCTCTCCCTGATCTGTATCCAGCAGCTCCCCAGCCCCAGAGATTCCGCAGCCAACTGAATAAAGGTAGAAGCGATGGAGGCATCCTCGATCCAGACATCGCATCTCTCCGGGTCT
This sequence comes from uncultured Thermodesulfobacteriota bacterium, assembly GCA_964419065.1. GTDB lineage: Bacteria > Desulfobacterota > B13-G15 > B13-G15 > RBG-16-54-18 > CAYQOD01. Next base: position 2,490 of record CAYQOD010000205.1, read on the forward strand.
GCACAGACGACGATCCCCAGGGGGGCATCTTTGAGGAATGCCGACCCGTGGGGTTTTGCTCGTGCAAGCTTGCCCAAGATATCCCGATCGGTCACCACGACAAATTCCCACGGGTTCAATCCCCTCGATGACGGGGAACGGAGCGCCGCCTCAATCAACAGATCAACCTTCTCTGCCTCTACCGGCTTTTGCAGGAACTTTCTGATGCTCCTCCTCTTTTCGATGAGAGATATAAACATACTGACTATCCTCCTTTCTTCGAGAATACCGTACGTGATTATGAATTACGCATACGAGATGCAATCCCCTTTGTCCAGTCTCGCCACAGGCAACCCGTTGGTACAATAAAGGGATCAATCGGACGAGGCAAAAGGCGGGGTAATGATTGACCGCAATACCATCATACTATGAACGTAACGAATTATGCTCAGCAGCGCTGCAGTAACGATCCCAGTTCAACGATCTAGGCTCCGTCGTCCTCACTCATCTGCGTGATGAAGTCTGCGGTATAGAGCGGGCCCTGGTCTATCCCAGGGCAGCGCCTTGCCACCTCTGCCCAACGCTTCGGTGAGTAGACGACCGAGCGCCAGAACGGCCACGACCGGCATTGTCGAGGACGGTCGTCGTAGACCGTGCACCCGCGTTCCTTGTCGAAGAAGATGCAGTCATAGTTGTTCGGCTTCTCTATGAGACTGAGGCCTCCGCCTACCAAGGGACGCGTATATTTTTTCCGAAATTCGGCCTCGGGGATTCCGAGACGCCGGGAGAGGGTCGTAATATCCTCATCGCTGACGCGAATCGTACCGGAATATCCGCTGCAGCAGTCCCCGCACCGCGCACACTGGAAGCGAAGTCCGTCTTTGTACCAGAGTTCTTGCCCCATGAAACGGCCCCCCCGGTTCAGTGCTGAATCGGATAATTTACCACAGCCCTCACCCTCCAGGCAATAAACGCGCCCCCTGGCGCAGGGCCAGGGTGACAGGTGCAGCTGGAGATATACCTAGCGTTGCTCAATCTGAGAGTCGCGTTCTGATCTCAAGCCCCGTTGTTGTGTGGTGTCTTCAAAGATGCCTATGTCTCCCTTTGCTTCAGCGATTCTACTCGCCAGTTTTTCGCTTATGATGAAGGGGACGTCGGGACACTGTGAAAATCGAAAGACCGAACGACGGACAAAGAACTTCTTCTCCTGGATTGTAGTGACATCACGCCACGGAATAAAGAGGGGTGGATGACCGAAACGGAATAAAAATATGACAGAAAGGTGCAACCCCATTCTGCCCACGCCTACCGTCACGGAGCCGCCATAATTGGTCCCATAGCGCATCGACGCGCTCTGGAAGCGGAACCGAATGCCATCAAACTGCGCGTAAGATCGGTAATGACGTGTGAGCTTTGC
>CAYQOD010000206.1:0-3809 GCA_964419065.1 uncultured Thermodesulfobacteriota bacterium
ACCAGGAATGGGGGGAGATCTTTAAGGCGATCGTTCGGAGGTTGACAGGGGAAGCGGCATGAAGAAGGAATATGATTATATCCTCATCTATACCGTCCTTATACTCTTGATCATCGGGTGTATAATGGTCTATAGCGCCAGCGCCGTGGTGGCCGAGATCACGTACCACGATGGCCTCAAGTTTTTGAAGAAGCAGCTTCTCTTCTCCCTCCTCGGTCTCCTCGCCATGACGGCGGTCATGAGGATCGATTATCACAGATTGCGGGGATGGACCTATCCAATCCTCGCCGTGAGCATCCTCTTTTTGACCCTGATCTTGATCCCCGGATTAGGTCTGGGCCTCAGGGTAGGATTAGCGCGGCGGTGGTTGATGACCCCTTGGTTCACCTTTCAGCCATCGGAGATGGCGAAGCTGGCCTTAGTCCTCTTCATCGCCTATTCCCTGGCCAAAAAGGGTGATAGGATGAAGGAGTTTCTCGTGGGATTTCTCCCCGTCTTCGCCATCTCAGGGATCATGATCATCTTGGTGATCTTGGAACCGGACATGGGCACAGCTGTCTTCATGGGGATCTTGACCATGGTTCTGCTCTTTATCGGGGGGACGAGGCTTTCATACCTTTTGTCAGGCCTTTTGTTCACCGCGCCGGTGCTCTACTTCTTGGTCACGCACTTCCCCTACATCCATCGCAGAATTATGGCCTTCCTCAATCCCTGGGAGGATGTGCAGGGTATGGGGTTTCAGATCATTCAATCCTTTGTGGCCTTAGGGTCAGGGGGGATCTGGGGGGTAGGGCTCGGTGACGGCAGGCAGAAGCTCTTCTTTCTCCCGGCCGCCCATACCGACTTCATCCTCGCCATCCTCGGTGAGGAGGTGGGTTTTGTCGGGATCATGATGACCATCCTCTTCTTTGCCCTCTTGATCTGGCGGGGCGTCAAGATTGCGATCAGGGCTGAGGATACCTTTGGTGCCCACTTGGCCATGGGGGTCACGTCCATGATTGCCCTGCAGGTGATCATCAATATGGGGGTGGTGCTGGGACTTCTGCCCACCAAGGGGCTCACGCTTCCCTTCATCAGCTATGGGGGGACATCGTTGGCGGTGAATCTTATGGGGGTGGGAATACTGCTGAATATCTCGGCCCGAGGGGTGAGGAAGTGATGGGGAAGGTGGTCATCGCTGGCGGAGGGACAGGGGGGCATCTCTTTCCCGGCATAGCCCTGGCCGAGGAGTTCGTCCGAAGGGAGGAGGAGTGGGAGGTCATATTCATCGGGACGGGGAGAGGGTTGGAGAAGAAGATCCTGCCCCGATGGGGGTTTGAACTGGTGACCGTTCCCGCTGCCCCTCTGAAGGGGGGAAGTTGGTGGAGGAAGATCATCGGGCTCATCACCCTCTTGTGGGGGGTGATGTGGTCTCTCAGGTTTTTACACAAGATCTCACCCCGCTTGGTTGTCGGTCTCGGGGGATACTCCTCTGGAGCGGTGCTGCTCGCCGCGTACCTACTCGGGATACGGAGGGTGATACAGGAGCAGAACGTCCTGCCTGGGTTCGCCAATCGTGTGGCATCCAGGTTCGCCCAACGAATATTCCTCTCCTGGGAGGAAGGGAGAGATTTCTTTCCACATGAGAAGGCACGGGTAGTAGGGAATCCCCTGCGCAGGGGGGTCCTCGAGGGGAGGGGAGGGAAGAGAAGAGAGAAAAAATTCACCCTTCTCATCCTCGGGGGCAGTCAAGGTGCCGTCACCATCAACAGGGCGGTGATAGAGGCCCTGACGTCTCTGGCGGAGATAAAGGATGATTTGATGATCATTCATCAAACAGGAGAAGCGGGTTATCAATGGGTGAGAGGTGAATATGAGGAGAAGGGATTTCAGACCTCCGTCCGCCCCTTTATTGAGGAAATGGCCGTCTGTTATCGTGAGGCCCACCTGGCGGTCTGTAGGGCTGGCGCCACCACCCTGGCCGAGCTCTGTGCATGGGGAAGGGCCTCTCTCTTGATACCCTATCCCCATGCCGCCGACGATCATCAACGCAAGAACGCCCAGGTCATGGTGAAGCATGGCGCAGGGAGGATGATCCTCGAGGAGGAGCTCACAGGGGAGAGGCTGGCCCAGGAGATCCTCTCCCCCTATCATAATCGAAGGGAGTTGGAGACGATGGAAATACAGGCTGCCTCCTTGGGGCGGCCTGATGCTGCGGCCCTCATCGTCGATGAGTGTTACCGGTTGATGGGCCTGAGTTAGGAGAAGCCGGTGTACAGGAAAAAAATTCAGCAAATCCATTTCGTCGGTGTCGGGGGGATTGGGATGAGCGGGATAGCCGAGGTACTGCTCAATCTCGGCTATCGTATAACGGGATCGGATGTGAAAGAGACGGAGATAACAAAGCGCCTGAGCCAGTTGGGATGTAGAATAGCCTATACCCATCGGAGGGAGAATGTGGAAGGGGCTGATGTGGTGGTGATCTCCTCGGCCATCAGGGGGGACAATCCGGAGATCCAGGAGGCGAAGGTGAAAATGATCCCCGTGATCCCGCGCGCCGAGATGTTGGCTGAGTTAATGAGGATGAAGTACGGTATTGCCGTAGCCGGTACCCATGGTAAGACTACCACGACCTCTATGACGGCCACCGTGCTGGCCCATGGTGGGTTAGATCCTACTATGGTTATCGGGGGGAGACTGAACAGCTTGGGGAGCAATGCGAAGCTCGGAGAAGGGGAGTTTCTGGTGGCCGAGGCCGATGAGAGTGATGGCACCTTCCTCAAATTGGCCCCCACCATCGCCATCGTCACCAATATAGATCCTGAACACCTGGACTACTATCGTGACATCGAACACCTCAAGCAGACCTTCTTAGAGTTCGTCAACAAGGTCCCCTTCTACGGGAGTTCTATCCTCTGCCTCGATCACGAGAACATCCACGCCCTGATCCCCGCCGTGGAGAAGCGGTATATTACCTATGGTCTGAGCCGGGAGGCCAACTTGTGGGGGGCGGAGATAACCCCCAGAGGGTGGGGGATCGACTTTCAAGCGTACTGGCATGATCGACCCCTGGGGAAGATGACGCTCAAGATGCCCGGGACCCACAACGTATACAATGCCTTGGCCGCTATCGCCTGTGGGATGGAACTGGAGATAGCGTTTCCTATCATACAAGAGGCCCTCGAGGGCTTTACCGGGGTCCAGAGGAGGTTCCAATTGAAGGGGGAATATGCTGGAATTACCGTCATCGACGACTACGCCCACCACCCCGTAGAGATCAGCGCAACCCTCGCAGCGGCCGAGGGACTGGGTACGAAGCGGATTGTGGCGGTCTTCCAACCCCACCGATACACGAGGACGAGGGACCTCTTCGATGACTTCCTCACCTGCTTTCATCAGGCCGAGGTCCTCTTCATCACGGATATCTACCCAGCAGGTGAAGATTCCATTCCGGGCGTGACTGCCGAGGCCCTCTTTGAGGGGATCAAGAAGCAGGGTCAGGGGGAAGTCCATTATATCCCAGACCGTGAGAAATTGGCCGAAGAGGTCCTTGGGGTCTTGATGCCTGGGGACATCGCCGTCACCTTGGGAGCAGGAAACATCTGGGAGGTATCAGAGGCCATCGTGGAGGTCTTGAGGAACAGAATTTCATGATCAACGGTTCATTGGAGGAAACAATCAGAAGGGACGGGTTCAGGGGAGATATCCGACGGGGGATCCCCATGCGCGAGGTCACCTCTTTCAGGATCGGGGGCCCAGCGGATCTCATCCTTTTCCCCCATGATTTGGATGATCTTACGGTATTGATGCACCTCTTTATACGAGAGGGG
>CAYQOD010000207.1:0-3790 GCA_964419065.1 uncultured Thermodesulfobacteriota bacterium
AGCAACTCTGGGAGATATTTTACTCGGCCACCGATGCCCTCTTCAAGAATGATCTGCCCAAGGCCGAAAAACAAATCTTGTCTTATCTGGGAAAGAAACCTGATGACCCCAATGCCTATCTCAAGCTCGCCGAAATCTATCAAAAGGGTGAAAGGTTTAAGAAGGCCATTGAAACCCTGGAAAAGGCCAAAGACTTGAAGAAAGACCAACTGGAGATTCTCTTCATGGAGGCCCAGATATACAAGGAGGCCAAGGATTATCCCGGTGCTATGAGGGCATTCAAGGAGATTATGACCATCAACCCCAACAACCGAGAGGCATTGAGGGAGCTGAGGGATATCTATATCGATGAAAACGAGTGGGAAGAGGCCCTGGATCTCCAGAAGAAGATAGTCAAGAAGAGCCCTAAGGGGGAGATTGAACATGAGAAAAAACTTCTGCTGTGTCTACGATATGAGTGTGCCAGGCTCATGGTGGAAAATGAAGGGAAAGAGAGGGGGATGAAGGAATTAAGGGAAATCATCAAGGAGGATTACTCCTTTGCTCCACCTCAGATCCTCTTGGGGGAATTATTATTCAGGAGAGGGGAGACCAAAGAAGCGATTAAGGTGTGGCAAAAGGGGTTTAGAAGGACCCATGAGATTATCTTCTTAAGTAAATTGGAAAACCTCTTCCTCGCTGAGGAAGATCCTCGGGGCATCATTCACACCTATCTGGAGGCCATGGAGAAGAACCCCGATAACATCGTCATTCCCTTCTTCTACGCCCGACTCTGTCTGCGACTCGAGATGCTCGATGAGGCCCTGGAGCGTTTAAAGGAGATGGAAACGCCCCTCTCCGAACACCCCTCGTATCACTATTTGTTAGCCGAGGTCTATTCGCATCGAGCAGACTATAAACATGCGGCGGAGGAATATCGGAAGGGGCTTGAGCAGGAGGGAGGTTCTTATGTCCCCTATCGCTGCACCAACTGCCGGAAGGAGGCGAGGGATTGGCTTCCCTTCTGTTCAGAGTGCGGCCAGTGGGGTACATTTACCGCATGCACCCAAGAAACGATCAAAGTCCCCCTTGTTTTACCCCCCTCTCAGTCGATGGTCTGGGATTTTTAAGTGTGGGGGCCCTCGATCTTTCGGTGGTTCTTAGATTTCATCTTTCCCCCGATTTGTCCCATTTGTCAGACCCTCCTCGGTGAAGGGGAAAAAGGGCTCATCGTTTGCCCAGATTGTCAAAAGGGTATAAGACCCGTACGTTCCCCCTACTGTCCTCGTTGCGGTCTACCCTTCTCTTCTAGAGACGAGGAAGCTCACCTCTGCGGCCACTGCCTGAAGGAGAAGAGGTATTTTGAGGTACATCGCACCTGCGGCCTCTATGAGGGGGCGTTAAAGGAGGCGATCCACCGATTCAAATACCAGGGTGAATTCTCCCTCGTGAGGTTCTTTGGGGATTTCATGCACCCCCCATTCCAAATTCTCACTCAAGAGCACCCGGTTGATGTGATAGTTCCCGTACCTCTTCACATCCGAAGGTTGCGTGAGCGGGGGTTCAATCAAGCCCTCCTTCTGGCCAGAGAGCTGAGCAAGAGAACGGGAGTCCCTTATCAGGAGAGGGCGCTGGAGAAGATCAAGGATACCCCTTTTCAGATCACCCTCAAGGGAAAGGAAAGAAGGAAGAACGTCAAGGGAGGTTTCAGTGTTGCTCAGAAAGAAGCAATAGCTGGAAAATCAATTGTGCTGGTGGATGACGTCTACACCACAGGGGCTACGGTCAATGAGTGTTCCCACACCCTCCTGACAGGAGGGGCCGAGAGGGTGGCTGTTTTGACCGTGGCCAGGACGCTGTGAGATGGCATGATCGCTGAACACTCATAAGGAGGCGTACATGGAAGATGGGAGGATAGTTATTGTCGGTGCGGGAGTGGTAGGAACGGCATTGGCCTATCTCTTGAAGGAGAAGGGATATGCGGTCGTTGGCATAGCAAGCAGGACAAAAGAGTCGGCGGACAAGGCGGCTTCGTTCATAGGGGGGAACACTCCGACCACCACTGCCCCTGAAGAGGTTGTCCCGAAGGCAGATCTCGTCTTTATCACGACATCGGACACCGCCATCCAAGGGGTCTGTGACCAGATCGCAGGCAAAGGGGGTTTTCGACCTGGACAGATCGTGGTCCATACCAGTGGTGCCCTCCCCTCTACCATCCTCCAAAAGGCCAAGGGAAAGGGGACCCTCATTGCATCTGCGCACCCCTTGCAGAGTTTCGCCGACGCTCAAGCGGCGATGAAGATTATCCCCTCCTCGATCTTTTCCATTGAGGGAGATCAAGAGGCTATCCCTCCCCTTGAGGAGCTCGTAAAGATGCTGGGTGGAATCCCCCTCCCTATCGAGACCCGCCACAAACCCGTCTACCATGCGGCCGCCGTGGTGGCCTCCAACTTCCTGGTCACCATCGCTTACCTCAGTTACACCATGTACAAGGTCATCGGGATTCCTCAGAGGGAGGCAGCTCAGGTCCTCCTGCCCTTGATCAAGGGAACGGTGAATAACATAGAACAATTGGGTCCGGTCAAGGCACTTACCGGCCCTATTGCCAGGGGGGACGTCAATATAATACGAGGTCACCTGGAGGCCTTGAAGGAATTGGACCCCCGATTCATGGATATCTATCGCAGTGTCTCCTGCCTTACCGTGGAGATCGGTATCAAAAAGGAGACCCTCTCACCTGAGAGGGGAGAGGAGATTTTACGGGTCTTGAGAGGGTAGCGCAGTATCCCTTCTTCTCTCCCCCCCTTTCTGAAAACCTCTCATGTTTAGGCGAAGGCTTGAGTTCGATTTTTGTCCCAAAAGGGTTCAATCCCGCCAAAGGCGGGATAAAGCTATCGCCTTGAGGCGATAGTAGTTTACTTATCATCTGAGCCTAAGTTTCAGATAGTCGCCTTTCCGCCGCAGCCAGCCCTTCCAGGCCATGACGGTCCACTATCGTGATGTGGGGACCGTCCGATCGGATCAATCCTTGCCGGGCCATCCTGGTGAGGATGCGTGACAAGGTCTCAGGGATGGTGCCCAGGAGGCTTGCCAGTTGCCCCTTGGGGATATCCAGCTCCAGATCATTGGCCCCGTCTCTCTGTTCGCTCACGTAGAGGAGGTATGTAGCGAGTCTTTCCGGCACCTCCTTGAGCGAGAGATCCTCGATCATACGGGTGAATATGCGCAAGCGTCGGGACAAGATAGCCAGCATATTCAAGGCCAGGGATGGGTCTTTCTTGATGAGGCCAACAAAGGTTTCTCGGGGAAAGAACAACGCGCGGCTTTCCTCTATGCTCTCAGCATGGGCCGGGAATCGTTGGCCTGCAAAGACCGGCACTTCACCAAAGGGCTCTCCTGGACCAAAGACATGGAGGATCTGCTCCTTACCGTCTGGGGAGAGTTTGAAGATCTTCACCCTGCCCGAGATGAGGACGTAGAAGCCCGCTCCCTCATCATCTTCTGAAAAGATGATCTGGTCCCGTTTATAGGGGCGTTCGACCGCTATCCTGGCCAGGTCCTCGAGCTGTCTGCGGGGGAGGCCTTCAAAGAGGGGAATGGCAGCGATATGGTCGACCAGATCCATAGAAATCTTCCAGGGGAAAAACATAGCATTTCCCCTTGACGTAAGTCAAAGCATATCATTCCGAAGCAATCCATCATGACGGAGCGTCAACCACGAACCATGAAAATATCATCAACCCCCTCTCCCGCCGCCCCCGCTCTCGTCCCAAGTTCGGGACGGAGGCGGGAGAGGGCAGGCCCGCCCTCG
>CAYQOD010000208.1:0-3759 GCA_964419065.1 uncultured Thermodesulfobacteriota bacterium
TTCTCCTGAGGTGACATCAAATCCAACCAAGAGCTGATGAGCTTAAAGAGCTCTATATGTTCGGTGATGGAAAAGGGACCCTGCTGCTCCTCCATCTTGAGGGTATCGGACAGATGATAACTCTCCTCCTCATCCAGAGGGGTCTCGATGGAGGTGGCCTTGCGCACAGCCATCATCAAATGGTTCACATAGTCCACATCCACCCCCATCTCCTCCGCCACCTCCTGGAGAAGGGGCTCTCTGCACAGTCTCTGCGTTAAGGAGCGGGTGACACGAATCATCCTCTTCAGATCTCCGGCAACGTGGGCAGGGATTTTTACCGTCCTGGTTTGGCTCACCAGGGCCCTCTCAATGGACTGCCTGATCCAGAGGACGGCATAGGTGGAAAAACGGCAGTTCTTCTCCGGCTTAAATTTCTCCACCGCCTTAATGAGCCCGATATTCCCCTCTTCGATCAAGTCCAGCAGGGGAAGACCTTGGCCTGCATACCTCTTGGCCACCTTGACCACCAACCTCAGATTGGACTCGATCATCCTCTTTCTCGCCCTCTCGTCGCCGTTCGATATCCGGAGGGCCAGTTCCCGTTCCTCTTCAGGGGTGAGGAGTTTGGCTGCACTTATCTCCTGGAAGTACAAGCGTAGAGAATCGAGGGATTCCGCCTTGGGATAGACCTCGTCTTCTTCCGCCTTGATGGTCTCTTCCTCTACCATGGTAACCCGTCCCTAAGGCAAGAACCGCAAGGGATCGAGCGGTCTGCTCCCCTTGCGGACTTCAAAGTGGAGGTGAGGACCAGTAGCATTCCCGGTCTCTCCAACTTTGGCAATGACCTCACCCCGTTGTACCTGCTTCTCTTCCGCCACCAAATTAACCTGATTGTGGGCATAGATGGTGAAGAAGCTATCCTTGTGCTCAATGATGATGAGGTTCCCATACCCCCTCATCTTATCATCGCTGTAAACCACCGTGCCGCTATCCGATGCCCTAATAGTTGCCCCCGACGGGGCAGCAATATCGATTCCATCATGCCTCCTCCCTCCATCCATGCCGAATCGAGCCGTTACCTTCCCCTCCACCGGCCATATAAACCGCCCCTTCTCATATTTCACCGCCGGCTGTCTCTTTTTGGCGGTGACATCCTCTATATAGATATCCACCTTCATGACCCTCCTGGCACCAGGTATGAAGATCCGCTGGCCCACCTCTATCCTGCTCTTATCCCTGATCCCGTTGACCCTGGCTACCTCATCCATCTCCACCCCGTAGGTCTTACATATCCGCCAAAGGGTTTGATGACGTTCTACCGTGTGGTAGACACCCTCGGTGTGTCGACAGCTAGCAAGGGGGACGAGGATCAAGGCGGCAATAAAGACAGAGATACACCTCGTCATGGGAACCTATCTACGAGCATTGCCAGGGCTTCTCGTCCTCCATCCGCCATAGGTACCCTCCCCTCCAATCCCCAGGTCCTGATCCCCACGATAGGTTTCCCCACCTTGAGGGCAATGGCGATCTCTGAGAGGGTTCCCGCACCTCCATCAATGGCGATCAATGCATCCGAGGCATGGACGACGAGGATATTCCGAGCGTGACCAAGGCCGGTCGGTATGACAATATCGACGTATGGATTGGCATCCCTCCTGTCGCTGGTGGGGAGAATACCAATGGTGAGACCCTTCGCCTCCTTGGCGCCGCGGCAAGCCGCCTCCATCACCCCCCCCAGGCCGCCGCAGACCAGGGAATAGCCCCTCATGGCGATCTCACGACCCACCTCCTGTGCAATATCATAGATATCCCGAGGACATTCCCCACCGCCGATGACCCCGATCTGTCCCCTTATCATCCTACCTTCCACCCATGATCTCCGATCAACTTCACAAACCGGCACGCCCCCAAATTCTCCTCTTGGTACCCCTTCTCCTTCCTGATCACCCTGAGGAGTACTTGCGAGTACTCATCCCCCACGGGTATCACTAGTTTGCCTCCTATTTTCAACTGCCGTACAAGAGGTTGGGGGATATCCGGGGCTCCGGCGGTCACGATGATCCCATCAAAGGGGGCCTCTTCCTCCCATCCATACGTGCCATCAGACACCCGTATCAGGACATTGGCATAACCCAACTCGTCCAAGGTCCTCCTGGCCTTGGACGCCATGGAACCGATCCGCTCGATGGAAAAGACCCTCTCGGCCAGTTCCGCCAGGATGGCCGCCTGGTATCCAGAACCGGTCCCGACCTCCAAAATCTTTTCATCACCCTTCAACCCCAAGGCCTCGGTCATCAGGGCCACGATATACGGCTGAGAGATGGTCTGTCCTTCACCGATGGGCAGGGGGAAATCGCCGTAGGCCTGAGGCCACAATCCCTCTTCTACAAAGAGATGTCGAGGGATCTTCATCATGGCCCTCAAGATCCGCTCATCTTTTATTCCCCTGGCCTCAAGCTGCTCTAGGACCATCTTTCTTCTGGCCAGGGCAAAATCCGTCGGTTTCAATCCCCCTCTTCCGCCATCTTTTTCCATTGATAGAGGAAACGAATGGCCTCCAACGGGGTCAAGTGATCGGGATCGATTCTCTTAAGCTCCTGGTATATCTGGCTATTCCTTCTCCTAAAGAGACTCAACTGATCACCCCCCTGATCTTGCCCTCTCCCCTTGGACCGGGCCAGTCGGGGCAACCCTTTTTCATCTAACTCACCCGTTTCCAAATTGACCAGTATCTCTTTGGCCCGGGCCACTACTTCCTCTGGTAGGCCGGCCAACCTGGCCACTTGGATGCCGTAGCTGCGGCTCGCCCCACCTTCGACGATTCTCCTGAGGAATATGATCTCTCCGTTCCACTCACTCACCGCTACATTATAGTTCCGCACCCTGGGTTTGGTCATGGTCAGCTCGGTGAGCTCATGATAGTGGGTGGCGAAGAGGGTCTTAGGTGATTTTCTATCGTGCAGGTATTCCGCCACCGCCCAGGCGATGCTGAGACCATCAAAGGTACTGGTACCCCTACCTATCTCGTCCAAGATTACCAAACTCCTGGGAGTAGCCTCTTTCAATATATCCGCCGTCTCCCTCATCTCCACCATAAAGGTGCTCTCACCCATGGCCAGATTGTCCGAGGCCCCTACCCGGGTAAAGATCCGGTCTACCACGCCGACCGTCGCCTCTTTGGCAGGCACAAACCCCCCCATTTGGGCCATCAGGACGATGAGGGCCACCTGTCGAATATAGGTGGACTTGCCTGCCATGTTGGGACCGGTAATGATAATCAGTTGATTTTCCCTACAGTCCAGGCGGGCGTCGTTAGGGACAAAGGGCTCCAGATGATCCACCCGCTCGACAATCGGATGCCTCCCCTCGACGATGATGATCTCATCTCCCTCCGTGACCCGAGGCCTGTTATACCCGTACGTGTCCGCCACCTCGGCCAACGAGAGGAGGGCATCGAGTACCCCCACGGCAGAGGCGGTGCCTTGGATCCTGCGGTTCTGCTCTGCCACCCGTTCCCGAAGGCGTCGAAAGAGCTCGTGCTCGAGAGACTTGATCCGCTCTTCGGCACCCAAGACCTTATTCTCATACTCTTTAAGCTGGGGCGTGATAAACCGCTCGGCATTGGCCAGGGTCTGCTTGCGTCTATAGTCATCAGGGACCAGATTCAAGTTTGCCTTGGTGACCTCAATGTAGTAGCCGAAGACCTGATTATATCGCACCTTGAGTGAGGAGATCCCTGTGCGTTGGCGCTCCCGCGCCTCCAACTGGGCGATCCAA
>CAYQOD010000209.1:0-3758 GCA_964419065.1 uncultured Thermodesulfobacteriota bacterium
CCTTGACTTTGTAGAGGGATAAAGGCGATGAAGGTTGCGGTGGATGCCATGGGAGGCGACAATGCTCCGGAGGCCATTGTAGAAGGGGCAGTGTTAGCAGCGATGGAGGTAAGTACGGAGGAAGTGATCCTCGTGGGCGATAAGGCGCGGGTGGAACGAGAGTTGGCCAAGTACCGGTGTGAACAGTTGCCCCTGAAGGTCGTCCATGCCCCTCAAGTAGTGGAAATGCACGAGTCTCCAGGCAGGGCCCTGCGGACCAAGAGGAATTCGTCGATCAGTGTGGCGCTGGACTTGATGAAAGAGGGCAAGAGTGATGCAGTGGTGACGGCCGGAAACTCCGGGGCGGCGATGGCCATCAGTATGTGGAGACTGAAGACATTGGAGGGAGTGGAGCGACCTGCACTCGCCAGTCTTCACCCTACCCTCACCGGTGTCTCAATTCTGATCGATGCCGGGGGGAATGTGGACTGTAAACCCATCCACCTGGTGCAGTTTGCCATCATGGGTGAACTGTACGCCCGTTTTATCTCAAATAAGGATCACCCTCGGGTGGGCCTCTTGAGCAACGGTAAAGAGGATAGCAAGGGGAATGAGCTCACTAAGAGGGTTCACGCCATCCTGAAGAAGAGCGCGTTGAACTATATCGGCTATGTCGAGGGAAGGGACATCTACAGCGGCATGGCCGATGTGATCGTATGCGATGGATTCGTGGGCAATGTGGCCTTGAAGAGCAGTGAGGGGATTGCAGAATCCTTCGGCGCGATGTTGGGGAGGGAGATCCACCGGAACCTGTGGGCCAGGATCGGATACTTCTTTATGAGGAAGGCCTTGGAGAACTTCAGGCGTCGCGTCGATTATTCCGAATATGGAGGGGTCCCCCTCCTGGGCATCAACGGGACCTGCTTTGTCTGTCATGGGCACTCCTCTCCCAAAGCCATCAAGAATGCCATCCGGGCTGCCTCTACATATAGGCGGAGGGACATCAACAGGTTCTTGATCGAGGCCCTGCGAGACAGCCAGGAACTGAAACGGCTTGGAGAAGGGGCTCCTGCTACGCTCTGGGAGCGAATCAAGGAAAAGATGATACACTGAATTATCTGTGCAGGGGGTATGATCGGTGGACTATTTTTTGACCGAAGACCAGAAGATGCTCAAGGACCTAGCCAGAAGGATAGCTGAGGAAAAGATAGTGCCGGTGAGGGCGGAGTTGGATGAGAAGGAAGAGTTCCCATGGGAGATCATGCGCACGTGCGCCGAGGCAGGCCTCTTTGGGGTCTTCATCCCAGAGGAATACGGCGGCTTTGGCGGCGGTGTGTTTGAGAACTGCCTGGTGGTGGAGGAGCTGAGCAGGGCCTGCATCGGGGTATCGGTCAGCTTTGCAGGGAGTGGACTGGGGGCCCATCCTATCTTGCTCGCCGGCACCGAAGAGCAGAAAAAGAAACATATCCCCGAGATCGCTAGTGGGAAAAAACTGGCCGCCTTTGGTGCCACCGAGGCCAACGCGGGGAGCGACGTGGCGGCGATGCAGACCACAGCCGTAAAGAATGGCGATGAATATATCCTCAATGGGACCAAACAGTGGATAACCAACGGTGGCGAGGCTGAGGTCTATTCGATCTTCGCCGTCACCGACAAGACGAGGGGTCCTCGGGGGATCAGTGGCTTTATCGTCGAGAAAGGGACCCCTGGTTTTTCTTTCGGCAAGAAGGAGCAAAAGCTCGGGATTCGGGCCTCGGCCACCAGGGAGTTGGTCTTTGAAGATTGTAGGGTCCCCAAGGAAAACCTCATCGGGGGAAGAGAAGGTATCGGCCTCATCATCATCCTGAGGACCTTTGATATGACCCGCCCAGGAATCGGTGCCCAGGCCGTGGGGCTTGCCCAGGGGGCCTTTGAGACGGCGGCCAGATATGCCCGAGAGCGCGTCCAGTTCGGGCAGAGGATCTTCTCCTTCCAGGCTATACAGCACATACTGGCCGATATGGCCGCACAGATAGAGGCAGCCCGTGCCTTGGTTTACGCCGTGAGCAGGTATATCGACAGTAATCCCAAAAACTACAGTAAGGAATCGGCCATGGCCAAACTCTTCCCCAGCGATGTGGCGATGAAGGTGGCCATAGACGCCGTTCAGGTTTTGGGGGGATATGGATACATGCGGGAATTCCCCGTGGAGAAGATGATGAGGGACGCCAAGATCCTCCAAATCTATGAGGGGATCAATCAGATACAGCGCAACAACATCGCCTTGGAACTCATCAAAGAGTTTGCCAGTGGGAGGAAGTAATGGGGAAGACGGCCTTTATCTTCCCAGGGCAGGGCTCTCAGTATGTGGGGATGGGAAAGGAACTTGCAGAGCACTTCCCCGTTGCCCAACAGACCTTTGCTGAGGCCAACGAGGCCTTGGGATTTGACATCCAGAGCCTTTGCTTTAACGGTCCTGAGGAGGAGTTGAAGTTGACGGCCAACACCCAGCCCGCTATCCTGACGGTGAGCATCGCTGCCTTACGGGTCTTGAGGGAAGAACTCGGGTGGGAAACCGATTACCTTGCTGGACACAGCCTCGGGGAATTCAGCGCCTTGGTGGCCGCCGAGGCGATGAGTTTTCGCGATGCCGTCAGGATGGTCAGATTGCGGGGGAAGTTTATGCAGGAGGCGGTTCCGGTAGGACAGGGAGGCATGGCGGCAATCTTGGGCATGGACCGGGAAGAAGTAGAGGAGGTCTGCCAGAGGGCAGCCCAAGGTGAGGTACTCACCGCCGCCAATTTTAACTCACCCGGCCAGATCGTGATTTCCGGACATATGAAGGCCATCGATCATGCAATCGCCTTGGCGAAGGAGATGGGAGCGAAGAAGGCGGTCCCCCTGCAGGTGAGCGCCCCGTTTCATTCCCCCTTGATGGAGTCTGCTGGTCAAAAGCTGGGGGCAGAGTTAGCCCAGATAGAGATCAAGGAGTTAAAGGTTCCTGTGGTAACCAATGTAGAGGCCGAGGCAAACCTTTCGAAAGAGAGGGTACGCGATCTTCTGGTCCGACAGGTGAGCAGTCCGGTTCGGTGGGAGGACTCAATGCGCACCATGATGGGATTGGGAGTGGAGCGGTTTGTGGAGATAGGGCCGGGACAGGTGCTCTTAGGTCTGCTGCGCCGCATAGACGGGAGAAAAGAGATGTTCCACCTGGAGGATCTGGCGAGCCTGGCGGATTTAAAAAATCTGGGCCCTTCATCTGAGAGGCATGAGAGAGGGAGAAACTAGTCAGAAAAGGAGGTAGAGTTAGATGTCTCTAGAGGAAAAGGTAAAAGAACTGATCGTTCAGCAGCTTGGGGTCAGTGAGAGCGAAGTGGTTCCCGGGGCGAAATTCGTCGATGACTTAGGCGCAGATTCCCTGGACTTGGTGGAACTGGTGATGGCCCTCGAGGATGAATATGGAATAGAGATACCCGATGAAGATGCTGAGAAGATCGTAACGGTCGGCGATGCTATGAAGTATATCCAGGAGCGCCTTTAGCAAAGGAGGGGAGGTGTACCCTCCCCTCCTTTTTGTCACCTATGCCCTTTTTGACTCATCAGTAAACGTTACCGTAAAACGATACGGTATAAAAAGCTGTGCGACATTTTCAACCTGTAACAGTAATACCCCCTCTCAGCCATACGCTAGGTGGTTGCAACCTGTGCCCCTGGTCAATTAAGATCGTAGGGGAAGGGCGAGGATGACCTATTGACATTGGTATGGTGGAGTGAACAGACCTTCGTGAGCATTTGCCCGC
>CAYQOD010000210.1:0-3755 GCA_964419065.1 uncultured Thermodesulfobacteriota bacterium
CAAGAGAAAGGCGTTCTCCGGTGATTTAAAGAACTCCATCGGTGCTCCCCAGGAGGATGGTTACGTATGTCCCATCCAGTGAGATCCCGGTATGCAAAATGGTCCTGACCGGGGCCCTGTGAGGTATTTTCACGACCATTAGACGACAGCCGGGGTCGGGATATTCATAATGAATGGTTGGGGGGATGATTCCTCGCTCCATGATCAGGAGATCCGCCACCATCCTCATCCCCCCTGAGGCGATCCCCTCCCCCACCATGGACTTGAGGGAGCTGAGGGGGGTGTCCTGGTAGTGGTCGGGAATGGCACGCCGGATCCCCTCAGCCTCCACGGCGTCCAGTTTCGGGGAGGAATTCCCCGCACCATCGATGAAATCGACCGTTGTTCTTCCCGCCTTTTTCAGGGCCGATGCTATGGATTGAGCCACGTTCTCGCTGGGATCTGATGATCCAGCCGTTGTGGCGAAGCCGATGACCTGCCCGTAGATCCGCGCCTTCCTCTGCAAGGCGTTTTTCTCCCGCTCCAGGACCAAGATCCCAGCCCCCTCTCCGGGGATGAATCCGTTCCTCTTGAGGTCGTATGGGGCGCTTCTCTCTCCTGCGCCCCCGTCCCAGGCCGTCAGGTGCAGCTCGTTCCAACCCCGATACAACATGGGGCTCAGTTCGTCCACCCCTCCTGTCAAGATCGCATCGGCCCTTTCAGAGAGCAACTGATGGTGGGCGAAGAGAAAAGCCGCCTCTGCTGTGCAGAAGGATTGAACCACGGTACTGTTGGGCCCCTTTATCCCGAGCTCGATGGAGGCGTTGCTGGCCGCCGCATTGGGCACGGTATTGGGGAAGAGGATGGGGTTGAGGTCTGCTGGGCCCCGCAGCACCTGCCCTTGGTGAAAGGCCTGGGAGTTGGCCAGGCCGCAGAACCCGGACCCGAGGATGATACCGATCCGCTCCGCCGGGAGGTCCTCTCCGACCCTGAGGCCGGCGTCCTCCAGGGCCATGGTGGAAGCGGCGACGGCGAATTGGCTGGCCCTGTCCAATCGCCTCACCTTCAGGGGGGGAATATAGGCCTTGGGATCGAATCCCTTCACCAGACCGCCCTTCTTCGACCTGAAGGGTGCCGTGTCAAATGTTGATATTTCACCGATCCCATCACTCCCCACCGCCAATCCCTTCCAGAACTCCTCCTTCCCCAGGCCTACGGGGCTTACCACCCCCACCCCTGTAATCACCACCGGTCCCATAGGGTTAGAGATCCTTCCTTCTGAAGATTAGTGCCGTGCAGTTGCCACCGAAGGCGAAGGAGTTGGACAGGACGATATTCGCCCCCACCTCCCTGGCCACGGGGACATAATCGAGATCGCAGACCTCGTCCCCCCGCTCGAAGCCTGTGGTGGGGGGGAGGAAGCCTCCCTCGATAGCCAACAGTGAGGCCACCGCCTCCATTCCCCCTGCGGCCCCGAGGCAGTGTCCGATCATCGATTTGGTGGAGCTGACAGGAACCTGATAGGATTCTTCCCCCCATACCTCCTTTATGGCCGCGGTCTCCACCTGATCGTTGAGGATGGTGCCGGTGCCGTGGGCGTTGATGTAATCGACCTCGTGCGCTTCAATCCCTGCATCCTGCAGGGCCTCTCGCATGATCCTGGCCTCCTCCCTTCCCGTCTCCTCCGGGGCGGTGATATGGAAGGCCTCACCACCGATCGAGTAACCCAGTAACTCACCATATGCCTTCGCTCCCCTTGCCAGGGCCCGTTCCCTCTCCTCGAGGATCAGCACTGCCGCCCCCTCTCCCAAAGAGAGCCCCTGTCGACGGGCGTCAAAGGGGCGACACGGAAGGGGGTCCACGACCTTCAGGGAGCAAAAACCGCCGAAGGTAAGCTCACTTAAGGCCTCTCCCCCGCCACAGACCATCACCTCGGCCTCATACGCGTGGATGAGATCGGCACCATAGGCGATGGAGGTGGCAGCGGAGCTGCAGGCGGTGGTGATGGTTGTCCTCGGGCCGTGAAGATCATACCGTTCGGCCAGGCGATCGGTGGCATAGCTGGGGATAAACGGGAGCAAGAGAGATGGTCGCGGTCTCTCTCCATCGAGAAACTGACGGTGGTACGCCTCGGCCGAAAGCATCCCCCCTGCCCCTGCACCGAGGCAGACCCCGATACGCCCCCTGTCACACATCTCGGGCCTTAGGTCGGCATCGGCGAAGGCCTCGCGGGCAGCGATCAGGACGAACTGATCGGCACGGGAGAGACGTCGCAGCTCCCTCTTTTCGAAAAAGCTCAGAGGATCATATCCCTCGATCTGTGCCGCCACCTGTGAAGGGTACCCGGATACATCGAAGAGGGTGACCTCCCTGATCCCCCTTCGCCCCTCCCACAGGGCTGCGTGAAACTCCGCTGCATCCTGTGCTGTAGCGCAGATGATCCCCATGCCAGTGATGACCACCCTCCTCTTATCTCTCATCGCCCTTCCTCTGGGAAATCAGGTCCAGGAAGGCCTCCATGCGGGTCCTGATCCCCTCCAGCGCGGTGTGTTCATCGAAGGTGAGGTTCATGAAGGGTATGATTCCCCTCCTCTCTGTTCCCGCCGTCCTCTTGAGAAACTCCTGTATCAGGGCGTCGATGCCGCACTTAAACGAGGTGACGAAAACAATACCGTCGACATTCCCCTGCTCGGCAAAGTAGAGAATGCTCCCCACTATCTCCCGCGAGGTCTCCCAGTAGATCTCCTTGGACAGGAGAGAGACCCTCCGCTCCCTCTCTTGCAAGGGGATGATATGGGAGGTTACGATCTTCGCCCCCCACCCCTTGACCAGGGCCAGGAGGTCTTTATTGATGAAGGGGTCAAAGAGATTGTAGGATCGACCGACGAAGGCCACCGTGAATCGATGCTCGTGTTCGATGGAGGTGGGGAGAGTTCCCTCGAATATATCCTCTGAACCCAGGTTGTTTACCCTCGTGGTCAACTCCCTGCCGAACGCTCGATAGTGCTCCTCACCTCGCTGGTATGCCCGGCGCACCGTTTTGAGGTCCCGTCCTGTCCGCTCTGCTACGGTGAGAAAGAACTCATGCAGCCCCCTTCTCCCCTGACGCAGGTCTATCACCCCATCCCAGATCTCCACCGCCTCTTTCAAGGCCAATCTCAATACATCGGGGGCCCCCCGGAATTTGGGGCAGAGGATATAGTGCCCTTCCAAGCTAATCAGGCGGGGGAGGAAGATGGCATCCGCCTTGCCCACCAAGCTCTGGGCGTGAGGGATCAGCAGCTTCAAGGGGAGGCAGCTATCCTCGTAGTACGTGATGCCTTTTCGCAAGACCTGAGAGATCCCTCCATCGGAGGTCACCACCTCCATACCCAGTTCTTGGAGGAAGGTCTTCCAGAGGGGGAAGAGTTTGTAGTACATCAAGGCCTTGGGGATACCGATGCGCATAAAGGTATGTCTCTTTTCGATGCGGCGATCTCAAAAAGATATCATCGAATGGGGTAAATGGCAAGCTCGGCCAGGGGAACGGAGATGGAGATATTGACAATCTCCGCTGAGCAGTGCAAAGTAAGAGGGTTGTTCGATGATATCTGAGAGGAGCGTCTGCCCTTTATGTCCTTTCGTCGTCACCCCACCGTTGCGGAAATAGATCTGGATGCCCTCGCCCATAATTATCGTCAGCTACGCCAACGTCTCGCCCCCTCGGTTATGTTTCTGGCGGCGGTGAAGGCCGACGCCTACGGTCACGGTGCGGTTCCCATATCCAAGAGGCTGGA
>CAYQOD010000211.1:0-3748 GCA_964419065.1 uncultured Thermodesulfobacteriota bacterium
GATCATCATCGCCTCTCCTCAGCACCTCATAGCGAAAAAAGGGGAGGTTACGTGGGATGAGTTGAGGTCGGTCCCCTTGCTGATCAGGGAGCGGGGATCAGGGACGCGCGAGGCCTTTGAGCGACATGTTACAGAGGCTGGGTATAGATTGGAGGATTTCACCATTATAGGAGAGGTAGGGAGCTCCACTGCCGTCAAAGAGGGGGTGAAGGCGCAGATCGGTCTCGGTTTTGTCTCTGACCTCGCCGTTCGGGAGGAGATAGCAGGGGAGATCATCACAGAGATCACGATCAAGGGGTCATCCGCCCCGGAGCGGGATTTCTTTCTGGTCGTACCCACGGGAAGGGAGATTTCTCCCCCTGCACGACGGTTTATGGAGTTCCTCACCATATGGGGACCTTCATCACTATGAGGGGTTTTTCCGGCTACACCATAATCCTGGCTACCATCTTCTCCACTATTATCCACTTCTTCGTCTTGACCCTGTTGGATACCTTTGACATGATCCCCAAAAGGGTTCCCCCCCACTCCAATCTCTTCGTGGTGGACCTCATCCCGGTGGAGAAGACGGTCTTCTCTCCTGTAAAAAGGGAGGTGCAGAAGAGGGAGGAGGAGACGGAGATCAAGGAGGAACCAAAGAAGGAGACCCCGCCTGAGAGGGAAGAGAAGGTGAAGAAAAAAGAAGAGGTGACCGTGACGAAACGCCCCACGAAAGAAGCGGTCAAACCGAAGGTAAACGATGAACAGAGACGGCTGACCGCCATTCAGGAGATAGAGAAGCGTGTGGCAGAGAGGGGGGCGGCGGTGACCGCCTCCCAGATGGAGCGATACTTCGGGGTGGTCCAGGAACGGGTGAAGGGATTTTGGGTCATCCCTGACACCTTGTCGGCGGAGGGTCTGGAGACGGTGGTCATCATCGAGATCGATAGGGAAGGGCACGTGGTTAAATGGCGGTTTGAGAGATCATCCGGGAACCCCTCTTTCGATCAATCGGCCATGAGGGCGATAACCAAGGCCACTCCCTTTCCACCCCCTCCGGGAGGAGGGACGATAGAGATCGGCCTTGTATTCCAACCAGATTGAGGGTGAGATAACGGTATGAAGCGATGGAGGCACGGAGTCCTGTTTTGCCTATGTGTGATGGTGGTCATCTGTACCCCCAGCGCCGGTATGGGGATCGTTTACATCGATATCAATGCCCCCCACATCCGTAAGTTCTACCTGGCCCTGCCGGAGATCAAACTGTTGGACAAGACCTCCCAGGAGATGAAGCGGGACGTAGAAGAAACCCTCACGCAGGACCTTGTTATCTCAGACCTCTTCTACCTCATGGAGCGGGATACGTTACCGCAAAAGAAGGTCTATATCACTGAGACGACGGTGGACTATGAGGCGTGGGAAGGGGTAGGGGCTGAGTTTCTGCTCTCGGTGGGAGTCTCGACAGAAGGAGACAGGGCCTTGGTGGAGTTCAGGCTCTTCGATGTAATCCAGAGGATCTACATTGCAGGCAAGCGGTACCGGGTACCACCGGAGGGATTACGGCTAGTGATCCACAGGATGGGGGATGAGATCATCCGTCAATTGACCGGTGAAGAGGGGATCTTCCAGACAAAGATCGTCTTTGTCTCAGACCGCACCGGGAACAAAGAGATCTGCCTCATGGACTTCGATGGGCGCAATGTAGAGATGGTCACCAGCAATGGCTCCATCAACATCTCCCCTACCTGGTCACCGGATGGTAAGAGCATCCTCTATACCTGCTTTCGTCGGCGCAACCCGGACCTGTATCAGGTGTTCCTCGACACGGGACGCACCGTCCCCTTGTCTACCGTCACCGGGATCAATGCCGCCTCGGCGTGGTCCCCTGATGGGAAGCGGATCGCCCTGATGATGAGGGGTGAGAGGAACACCGAGATATATATCCTCAATGCGGAGGGCAAAGACCCTGTACGCCTCACCCGCTCGTGGGCCAACGAGGCCTCTCCGGCATGGTCGCCGGACGGAAAGCAGATCGCCTTCGTCTCCGACCGATCAGGGGGCCCGCAGATCTATATCACGGATCTTGAAACGAAAGAGGTGAGGAGGTTGACCTATGGAGGGAGTTACAATTGCTCTCCTGCCTGGTCCCCCAAGGGGGATAAGATCGCCTTTGCTGGCCGGGAGGGTGGAAGATTCCATATCTACACCATCAGGCCGGACGGCACCGATCTCAAGAGACTGACCGGGGAGGGGAACAACGAGCACCCATCGTGGGCCCCCAACGGGAGGCATATCGCCTTTGCCTCCATGAGAGAGGGGAACTACGAGATCTACATTACGACCGACGGTGGGGGCGGTCCGTGGAGGGTGACCACTTCCGGCGCAAACGAGACAGAGCCGGCATGGTCACCGTGGTTACCCAGAGAGTGAAGACAGATCTTTGGAGGAAGGAGGTCTCTTATGAGAAGGAAGGGATGGGTATGGAAGGTGTTCCTGTTGGCCCTGCTTGTCGTGTTGCTGCCCACCTGCCAATCCACGGTGGTGAAAAAGAAGCGAAGCCCCAGCCCTGAAGAGGAGAGGGCCTTGAGTGACGAGCGGGCGAGGAGGACCTTTGAGGAGAGCCTCAGTGCGAAGAAGTATCCTGGAATCGAGGGAGAGGTCTTGGAGAGCACCCTTTTGCAGGATATCCACTTCGAGTTTGACAAGTATGATCTGACCGAAGAGGCCAGGAGGATACTGGCAGAGAATGCTAAGGTACTGGTAGCCCATCCTGAGGTCACGATACAGATCGAGGGGCATTGTGATGAGCGGGGGAGCAATGAATATAATCTGGCCCTCGGAGAGAAGCGGGCCGTGAGCGCTAAACTCTACCTGATCAAGCTCGGCGTCAAAGGAGGACGGCTCTCCACCATCAGCTACGGAGAGGAGATGCCACTCGATCCAGGGCACAATGAGGAGGCCTGGGCCAAGAACAGGAGATGTCATTTTATCATCCTCTCTCGTTAAAGCGGCGTGATTGAGAGAGGAAAGGGAGGGTAGTGTGGTGAAGCTCTATACGAAGGTGGGATTCTTTACGGTGGGGATCGTGCTCCTTTTAGGCGGTTGTGCTACTACCCGGGAGGTAGGCTACCTGAATAGCAAGATAGAGGATCTACAAAGGGAGGTTGAGACTATCAAGGGGAAGCTTTCCTCTGAGATGAAACAGGACTGGGCTGATCTTGAGACCACCATTGAAGACCTACAGCGAGAGATTAAGGTCCTGCGGGCGAACCTGGAGGAGGACAGGGAGCTCATTCAGCGACTCACCGATGAGCTGCAGGGGTTGAAGAAGGGTTACGAGGCGAATATATCGAGCCCTCAAGAGGGAACAGAGGGAGGGATAGCAGCAACACCTCGTTCCACTCCCCCACCGACGGAGATCCACCCTCCTATGGAGGAGGATATGGAGGGTTCCTACCAGAAGGCCTACAATGCCTTCAGAAATGGTGACTATCCCCAAGCCATGAAGATGTTCAGGGAGTTTCTTGTTAAGTACCCCGCGTCAGAGTACGCGGATAATGCCCAGTATTGGATCGGTGAATGCTACTACCGACAGGAGGACTATGAGAGGGCCATCTTGGAGTACGAGAAGGTGATAAAAAAGTATCCCCAGGGGGACAAAGTACCCGCCGCCTTGTTGAAACAGGGCTTTTCCTTTTTGAACTTGGGAGACAAAACAGACGCCAAGATTCTCTTTCAAAAGGTGATCAAGGAGTATCCCCGTTCCCCC
>CAYQOD010000212.1:0-3723 GCA_964419065.1 uncultured Thermodesulfobacteriota bacterium
AACCAATCAGGATACATATTGAAGGAATTGACCTGACTTACGAAGGGATTGCGACTCATTGCTTTCTCTCCTTTCTTTGCGCGGGTTCATACTGAAGGAATTGACCTGACTTACGAAGGGATTGCGACCTACGGTCCCTGCGCAACTCAATCTCTGTCATAAGGAAGGAATTGACCTGACTTACGAAGGGATTGCGACCACATCAATCCCGTAAATAGTGTACTTATCTAGCTGCAGAAGGAATTGACCTGACTTACGAAGGGATTGCGACCTCTCTGTAACGAGGGTTTGCACAACAATTCATGGAAGGAATTGACCTGACTTACGAAGGGATTGCGACCAAATCAAGTGTGCCCAACTCTCTGTAACGAGGGTTTGCGAAGGAATTGACCTGACTTACGAAGGGATTGCGACACGTCTCCTACAAACATAATATGCTGGACCGCTAACCGAAGGAATTGACCTGACTTACGAAGGGATTGCGACCCTGGAGGGACAAAGGAAAATATTCCCCTTCCCCCTCCTCCGAAGGAATTGACCTGACTTACGAAGGGATTGCGACGAGGGTGGCGGGATCAAAATCGATGATCACATTCCCCCGAAGGAATTGACCTGACTTACGAAGGGATTGCGACCGAAAACCGCCCCTTCATCTCGTGCAGGGCCCGGCGAAGGAATTGACCTGACTTACGAAGGGATTGCGACGAGCGGGTTGAGTGAATAGGACCCATAAGAGACCTAGGGGATTGCTTTTTGAAGAGGTTTTGTTTATCATTTTTAAGTCTCACCCTTCAACGATGAGGACGTTGTGAAGAGAGTTTTGGTCTTAGGTGCGCAAGGGATGCTCGGTCACGATCTTATGGAGACCTTCGGCAAGAGGTGCGATGTGATCGGGCTGGACAAAGAGGATGTGGACATCACCCGCCAAGAGGTACTTCGAAAGACCATCAAGGAGATCTCTCCTGACGTCGTCATCAATGCAGCCGGATACACCGATGTCGACGGGTGCGAGAAGAGGATGCGCAAGGCCTTTGCCGTAAACGGGCAGGGGGGCAAGAATGTGGCCAAGGGGTGCAAATATAGCAGGGCCAAGCTGGTCTACGTCAGTACCGATTACGTATTTGATGGAGAAAAGGGGAGTCTGTATAGCGAGGATGATCTTCCCAACCCTCAAAACATCTACGGGGAGAGCAAATTGATGGGGGAGAGGTATATCGAGGATTTATTAGACGATTATCTCATCGTCAGGACCCAATGGCTTTACGGGAGACACGGACGCAACTTCGTCGAGACCATCCTTTCCCTGGCCGGGGAGAGGGACCGGATTGAGGTGGTGAACGATCAGGTGGGGTCCCCTACCTATACGGTGGATCTCTGCCAATCCATCATTGCCCTCCTAGACAGGGAGTTGAAGGGCATTTTCCACGTCAGCAACAGCGGGTTATGCTCCTGGCACGAGTTTGCCCTGGAGATCGTGAGGCTGTCGGGTATCGAGGGGGTGGAGATAGCCCCCATTTCTTCCGGCGACCTGAACCGGCCCGCCAAGAGGCCACGCTATTCTGTCTTCAACTGCCAGAGGCTGCGGAAACAGGCAGGTGTCGAGATGAGACCGTGGCAGCAGGCCTTACAAGACTATTTTCACCACAGGGGAAAATAAGATGAATATCTGCATGATCGGGAGCGGCTATGTAGGGTTGGCGACCGGTGCCTGCCTGGCGGAGTTCGGGATGGAGGTCATCTGCGTGGACAACGATGGACATAAGATAGAGATGCTGCAGAGAGGGCGGATTCCATTCTATGAGCCGGGCCTCAAGGATCTGGTAGCGAGAAATAGTGGGGGAGGACGCCTCTCCTTTTCCACCGATACCCGGAAGGGTGTACAGGGGAGCACGGTGATTTTCATCGCCGTGGGCACCCCTGCCAAGGGTGACGGCTCTCCTGACCTCTCCCAGGTAGAGGCGGTGGCCAGAGAGGTCGCTGGCTATATGGACGAATATAAGATCATCGTCCTCAAGAGCACCGTCCCTGTGGGGACGGGAAAGTGGATCAAGGGGGTGATAGAAGGAGAGCTGAAGGGGGCAGTCCCCTTTGATCTCGTCTCCAACCCAGAATTCTTGCGCGAGGGGGCCGCGGTGGAGGACTTCATGAGGCCCGACAGGGTCGTTATCGGGGCCGAGAGTGAACGGGCCATCGAGGTGATGAAAGAGATATACAGCGCCCTCTACCTCATCGAGACCCCGTTTGTCATCACGACGATGGAGACGGCCGAGATGATAAAATACGCCTCCAACGCCTTTTTGGCCACTAAGGTCTCCTTTATCAATGAGATAGCTAATCTGTGTGAGCGGACCGGGGCAGACGTCCATGATGTGGCCAGGGCTATGGGTCTTGATGGGAGGATAGGGAGGAAGTTCCTCCACCCGGGACCCGGTTTTGGCGGATCGTGTTTCCCCAAGGACACCAAGGCCTTGGTCCACATCGGGAGGGAGCACAACTGCGAGATGGAGATCGTCCAATCCACTATCAGGGTCAATGAGAGGCAGAGGGAGCGGATGATCGAGAAGATCGAGGGGATGGTAGGCGATCTGCGGGGAAAGACCCTCGGTATTCTAGGCCTCGCATTCAAGCCCAATACCGACGATATGCGCGAGGCCCCCTCCATCGCCATCATCCAGGGACTTCAGGCCAAGGGGGCGCGGATCAAGGCCTACGATCCAGAGGCCATGGAGGAGGCAAGGAAGGTTTTCACGGATGTGGTCTACTGCGATGGACCGTATGAGGTGGCGGAGGGAAGCCATGCCCTGATCCTGATCACCGAGTGGAACCGCTTTCGCCGCCTAGACCTGGAGAGGGTAAAAGGACTCTTACAGGAGCCGATATTCATCGATTTGAGAAACGTCTACGAGCCTCGACATATGCGGGGGCTGGGTTTTCGGTACTGCGGGGTAGGGAGGTGAAGGATTGGATATTTGTGGGCGATGCCCATTTTGCCCTGGGAGATGGGAAGCGGAGGGATTACTTCATACGCTTCATCAGGGCCAATAGACCCTCAGTAGGTACGTTGGTAATCATGGGGGATTTCTTTGACTTTTGGTTCGGCTTTCGTCATATCGCCTCGCTGCGGAAGGAATATGAAGACATCCTCGACCTACTAGAGGGGCTCAGGTCGGAAGGCGTGGAGATTATCTATCTGGAGGGAAACCATGACTTCCGACTGGGGCCGTACATGCGTGAGGAGTTGGGGATACAGGTCTATGATCGCTCTGCGGAATTAGAGCTGGATGGAACTCGCGTCTACCTGGCCCACGGAGATCGAGCACACCCGAAGCCCGGCCACAAGGTCTTTTCTTTCCTCATAAAGAACTGGTTTACCTATACGATCATCTCCTGGCTGGGGCCTCGGATCGTCATCGCCATCGCCAAGTGGTTGAGCACCCATAGCAGGAGGCATGGCGTAAAAGAGGTTTCTGAGATAATCCATAGGCTGAGGAGGTTCGCCCACCACAAGCTGAACGAGGGCTTTGACGCGGTGGTCCTCGCCCACACCCATCTACCCGAGGCGATGGCCCTGGAGAAGAGGGGAGGGGAGGGCTACTACTTCAACGTGGGAAACTGGATGAGGGACTTCTCGTATCTCCGATACAACAGCAAGAAGGGTTTCTCCCTCAAATATTTCCCCACCGATTGAAAAGAGATCTCTACCTTTGTTTAAGTTTTTCTTCC
>CAYQOD010000213.1:0-3678 GCA_964419065.1 uncultured Thermodesulfobacteriota bacterium
TTTTTTCTGTGCTATGATAAAACTATAACCCCTTGATTCTTTTATATATAACGTTTAATCACATTACGTGGAATCTTTCTTCCGCACCTAGTCAATGCATCTCGAAATATCTTCTTTATCCCTTGAAAGCTTGAAGACGATGGGACAAGAACAATGAAAAGTGAGGCAAAAAATAGGCTGTAAGGGTGTGCGAATGTATCGGTATATGTGATGGAGTTGTGGGTTGCAAGTGCAAATTGTCAACAATGTCCCCTTGGTTATCCCCTGTGCAATGAACTTGAAAAACCGTCTTTCCATGCTATACTTACGTTGCATGGAAACGATCTGGGACCATAACCCGACCGAGCAAGAATTGACCAACATGTTCGGAGATCACACCCTGGCCCCCAAGGCTGAAGATGTCGATGAAGAAGTCCACCTCGCCTACCTCGCCTGGCTCTTTCAATCCCGCAACGAGGGAGAAAAGGCCCTCGCCTATGCCCAGCAGATCAAGGAAGCTGCTTATCGGGAAGACGTCATCCAATCGCTCCAGGAGCTTGCCGAATCCCCCCTCGAAGACCTCTAGCTTGAGCTTTCGCTGATTTTCCTTTATAACAACGTCATGACGATCGATACTGCTGTTCGCGCAACCGCCATCCGTGCTGCCTTGTTTGACTTCGGCGGCGTCCTGGCAGAAGAGGGGTTTCGCACGGGGCTCGAAACCCTCGCCCGCCGGCAGGGTCTCGATCCGCAGGCCGTCTACCGGGCGGCGCCTGGTGCGATCTACGATTCCGGCTACGTCGTGGGTCGGGGGACGGAGGACGACTTCTGGCGCCTGCTGCGGCAGAGGACCGGTCTCCAGGGGGAGGCGGAGGTCATGCGGCAGGCCATCGCCACACGGTTCGTGCTGCGCCCCAGGATGCTCGCCATCGCCCGCGCCCTGCGCCGGCAGGGGTATATCACCGGGATACTCAGTGATCAGACCGACTGGCTCGACCGACTGGACGCCGAACTCCGCTTCTTCCAATACTTCGACAGGATCTACAACAGCTACCACCTGGGCAAGGGGAAGCACGATCCCTCGGTCTTTGACGATGTCATATCCGATCTGGGCCTCACCCCCGAGCAGGTCGTCTTTGCGGACGATGATCCGGGCAACATCGAACGGGCACGCTCGCGGGGGCTGAGGGCCCTGCTGTTCCGTGGTGAGGATCGGTTCGTTGACGACCTCACGGACCTGCTGGGTCATCCTATCCGGGAAGGGTAATATGGGACATACCACACTATCGGCAGGGGTGATTGTAGTGCGGCGCGAGGGGAATACCTGGCGCTACCTGCTGTTGCGCGCCTATAACTACTGGGACTCCCCCAAGGGGATCGTGGAGGCCGGTGAGGACCCGCTGCAGGCGGCCCGCCGTGAGGTCGCGGAGGAGGCCGGGATTAAGGACCTGACGTTTACCTGGGGCCACGACTACCAGGAGACCCCGCCCTATGGCCAGGGCAAGATCGCCCGCTACTACGTGGCTGAGACGACCCAGGCCGAGGTGACCCTGCCGATCAGCGAGGAGCTGGGGCGTCCGGAGCACCATGAGTACCGCTGGATGAGCTATCAGGAGGCCCGTGGCCTCGTGGCCCCCCGGGTGGCTCCCATCCTCGAATGGGCTCATGCCCTCATCAGCGGTAAGACATAGAAGCCAAAGGGGCGTCGCTGTCTGACAGTGCCGTACTCGCTGCTACATCCCCTTGAAGAGATGGATATACTGCCTGCTGATCGTGAGGGTCTCAGGCCGATCTTTCAGCCTCAAGACCCCCCTGCCGGTCAGCGAACGGCTCACCGTATCAATACGCCCTACATTGACGATGGTCCCCCGGTGGACCCGCCAGAACTTCTGGGGGTCCAGCTCATCGGCCAGCTCCTTGATGGGCTTCCTGATGAGTGACTCACCCTCCGTGGTCATGACCACAGTGTACTTGTCACTGGCCTTAAAGTAGCAGACCTCCTCCACCGGGATGAGCCGGATGCCGTCACCATGCTGAACGTGCACGAGCTGCAAGTACTCCGAAGTCCGCCGCTCTTGCAAACGGGTCATTAACTGCTCCACGATCGCTGAGAGCTCCAGAGGGGGTTTGGATGAGGAGGCGATCTGTCCTTGCAGGCGTTTGACCGTCCTCTCCAGCCGTTCGCGCGTCACCGGCTTTACGAGGTAGTCGAGGGCCTCGTGTTCGAAGGCCTCCACTGCATACTGGTCGTAGGCGGTGACGAAGACGACCCAGCACGCCCCGGCGATCTTCCGGGCCACGTCCATCCCTGAGAGTCCGGGCATCCGGATGTCGAGGAAGGCGACATCCGGACGGTGTCTCTCGATCAGCTCCAGGGCCTCCTGGCCGTTTCTCGCCTCGCCGCATATCTCCAGATCGGGCCAGGCCTCCGCAAGCTGCGCCCTCAGGTATCTGCGCAACTGTTCTTCGTCATCGGCGATGATCGCCCTGATCTGCGTCATACGGCACCTCGATAACGGCCTTCAGGCCGGACGGTCGATTCTCCTCAAAGACCAACCGTCCCCTATCACCATACAGGGATTGCAGTCGCTCCCTGACATTGGAGAGCCCAAAGCCCATGTTACTATCCTCATGGAACCCCGTGCCGGTATCGGCGACCTCCACCCGGAGGATACCCCCGTTTTTCTGCGCCCGTATGGTGATCTCTCCCCCCTCGATCTTCGGTTCGATCCCGTGCTTGACGGCATTCTCCACCAATGGCTGCAGCAGCATCGGGGGAAAGGGGAGTCCCCTCATGGTATCCGGCACCTCGATCCGGTAGCGCAATCGATCCTCCATCCGGACCGCAAAGATGTTGAGATAGGCGCGTATCATCTCTATCTCTTGACCAATAGTGGCGGTCTCCTCTCGCGCCTTGGTGAGAGACGTCCGCAGATAGTGGATGAGATCCACCAGCATGGACTTTCCCTTGCCCAGATCGGTGTCGATCAGGCTGAGGATGTTGGACAGGGTATTGAACAGGAAGTGGGGCTCGATCTGGGCCTGGAGAAGTCTGAGATTGGCCTCCGCAGCATCTTTTTCACTGGTGAGTCTCTTTATCCTCTCCTCCTGAATCTGGGCCTCGGTGGCGGCGATCCGTTCCCTGGAGAAGAAGTAGTAGATTATTATCGATCCAAACAGGAGGCCGAGCAGTACTGTATGGACAAAAAAACCGTACTGGTGGATAAATCGGAAAGGATTTTCTCCTACAATAAAAAAGCCCAACAGGCTACCACTAACTGACCCGATGGTCATGGCAATCACGATAGTGGCCAATTGCATGAACGGATTGGTCGGTCTGAAGATATGGCGAACCGTAAAGACGCACAGAAAGGTTAAGATCCCAATACAGAGGGAAAAAATGAAATTGCTGAGGAACGCTTCATCCCCGAATTTTACGCTTGTCAGAAATAGGGCGACCAAGGTGCAGAACACCACGGTGATGAAAAGCGATCGAAGGAAATTCCTCAGGGTTATCTCTGGTAATTCCGATTTCATTTATTGTCTGATGAGCACATCCTTGGTTACCGAGTGTAGCAAGGCCTCTTTTGTATGGTGCCTTGTGCAATTGGTTAATTCACCAAGAAAACCGCTTCTCTGTTCAGAACCTAGTATTGCGTCTCAGAAATACATTTCATAAATGTGTCCCCCCTCACCCTC
>CAYQOD010000214.1:0-3669 GCA_964419065.1 uncultured Thermodesulfobacteriota bacterium
GGCATACGAGATCGTGATGTGACTGGAGTTCAGACGTGTGGCTCTTCCGATCTTCCATTCGTCAAAGGTCTTATATTGCCCGAGACCGTAGGTAATGGCCTCGAATACACCACAGAAGGCGAGGAGTGTCCCTGTTTGCTTGCGCTGCTTCTCGAACAGCGCGAGGGCCTTTTCATACAAGGCCTTGCTCTCCAATGGGTTTCCATACATACGGCTTGCACCACACCAGTACAGGAGCCATGGATCTTCATCAAGCACATCCGGGGGCAGCGCCGCAAACCAGTGCTCCAGGGTTTGATTTCTTCCCTGGAGGAGCAAGGTCTGTGTGTGCTCAATGATCAGCCGCGTCATCGCCGGCACGTCGCCCGATTCACGGCAGAGGGAAAACGCATCCTCAATCTGGCCGTCCGCTTCAAACAGTTTTGCTGCTGCCCGCTTGAGTTGGATCATTCTTCGGGAGGAATAGGCGGTCCGCGCCCTTGCACGCAGAAATTCCCGAAACAGGGGATGGTACTGGTAGGTCGTCTCAAACCCTAGTCTTCTGTCGGTAAAATAGTGATTCCTGTTGAGATTTGAAAGGATCTTGCCTGCCTGGCTCGATCTGGTCAGATTCTCTGCCAGTCTGACTGTCATCCTGGGTAGGATTGACGTGGTGAGCAGGAAGTCCTGGATGCCGGGTTCTGCGTTTTCAAAGACCTCGCTTGCAAAATATTCGAAGAGCTCTTCCGGCGTGCGGTTCGCAAAACCCGACGCTTCGATAGGTTCTCTTTTGGCATATTCCGATAGCAACACGAGGCCCGCAGCCCATCCACCCGTAGCGGTATGGAGCTGGTTGATAACATCTGGGGGCATCTCCTTTCCAAAGTGCAGCAGGGCGATCCCTTCTGTTTCCTCTTTGGTCAGGCGGATGTTGTTCCATCCGAGAAACCCCATAGCATTGTTGGCAAGTAAGCGACTCAGCTCCTGTGGTGGCTGCCTTCGACTTATCAGCATCACGGATATTCCGGCCGGCACCACTGATAATCCATACCGGAGGACTTCATGCAGAATCGAATCAGGCGGGATCTCCTGATAGTTGTCAAGGATGATGGCACACCCCTCTTTCAATCGACTGTAGAGGTTTTCGAACCAACGGAGGGTAAAGGTATTCAGGCTCGGCAGGCATTCAGGGGTAAGGAGGGGCAGTGGCTTGGTCTTCCTGGGAGCGGCCTTTCGTGCGGCAATCCCCATATAATAGAAGAAGGTGGCTGCATCTGCGTCTCCTACATCCATCTGGTACCACAGGCACGGAAGTCTGCGAGCCTCCAGATAGCTGGCAATCAACGTTGTCTTGCCGCACCCCGCGGGTCCCGATACCCATGTAACAGGGTGCCTGCGTAAGTCGTCGATGGTAGTGAAGAGGCGCTCTCGTGGAAAAACAGGTGGCAGGGTCGGACGGGCGACCTTTGCGTAGGTTTGCACCATATCCTCTTACGATATACTATCAATTAAAAGAAATCTATGGAATCGTGGTTCAAAAGGTTGTTGTCTAAGACCGATGTCGCACGAGACCCCCCTGGGCAAAGACCAACACGGGAACCATCGGGAATACCATCTCTCCTTCCATGATCATTCCCTCTTTTTTGATCTTTGACTCCCCTCTTACCCTTTTTTATACGGGCTTCGTAACATCAAAGAAGGGTTTTGTCAATAATTTTCACAAATGGCTCCCCGCACAACGAGCGCATGATGTCTTGAGATGAGGGGATATTTCGAAAAAAGACCCTAAGGGATTGAACGGGACCTTGCATCAAAAACCATGGATGTGCATTCTTTATGTATCCAGGCGTTTCTGTGTTACAATAAAAATACCCCAGGCTCGCAAGCTTACCACTGCACAAGGAGAGGTCGGAATAAACCATGGCTCGTTTTAAGCTCGCATCATCATTTCAACCCACGGGTGATCAGCCCCAGGCCATCGAGCGGCTGGTCCAGGGGCTCAGGGAAGGGGTGCGGGACCAGGTCCTGCTGGGGGTGACCGGCTCGGGCAAGACCTTTACCATGGCTAACGTCATCGAGCAGGTCCAGCGCCCCACCCTGGTCATCTCCCACAACAAGACCCTGGCGGCCCAGCTCTACAGCGAGTTTCGCGATCTCTTCCCTGAGAACGCCGTGGAGTTCTTCGTCAGCTACTACGATTACTATCAGCCCGAGGCCTACATCCCCAGCAGCGATATCTATATCGAAAAAGATACCTCGATCAATGAAGAGATCGACAAGATGCGCCACAGCGCCACCCACTCGCTTTTGGAGCGCAACGACGTGATCATCGTGGCCAGTGTCTCCTGCATCTACGGTCTCGGCTCTCCTGAGGCCTACTACGGCCTGCTCCTCTATCTGGAGCGGGGGAAAAAGATATCACGGGGAAATATCCTCTCCAAGCTGGTGGAGGTCCACTATGAGCGCAACGACATCGATTTCCACCGGGGGACCTTCCGAGTCCGAGGGGACGTGGTGGAGATCTTCCCTCCTTATGAAAAGGCGCGGGCCATCCGCGTTGAGCTCTACGATGACGTGATCGAGGGGCTCTACGAGATCGATCCCCTGCGCGGCAGGGTCATCTCTGCGCTGGATAAGATCGCCATCTATCCGGGCAGCCACTACGTGACCACCAATGAGCGGCTGCAGCTGGCCATCGAAGGGATCAAGGTGGAGCTCCAGGAGCGGTTGGCGGAGTTTAGGTCCCAGGGCAAGCTCCTCGAGGCCCAGCGGCTGGAGCAGCGCACCATGTTCGACCTGGAGATGTTCCAGGAGATCGGCTACTGCAAGGGGATCGAGAACTACTCCCGCCACCTCACCGGCCGCCAGCCAGGGGAGCCCCCACCGACGCTGATCGACTACCTCCCGCAGAACGCCCTGATCATGATCGACGAGTCTCACGTCACCGTCCCCCAACTGGGGGGAATGTACTACGGGGACCGCTCCCGCAAGGAGACTCTGGTGGAGTACGGATTCCGCCTCCCCTCGGCCCTGGACAACCGCCCCCTCATCTTCGAGGAGTTCGAGGGAAGGGTCAAACAAGTCATCTACGTCTCCGCCACCCCGGCGGAGTATGAGCTGGCCAGGAGTGATGGGAGGGTGGCGGAGCAGATCATCAGGCCCACGGGCTTGATGGATCCGGCCATCGAGGTGCGGCCGGCCCGCAATCAGGTGGATGACCTTCTCGGAAAGATACGGGAGCGGGTCGAGCGGGAAGAGCGGGTCCTGGTGACTACCCTGACCAAACGGATGGCCGAGGACCTGACCGAGTACTACGCCGACCTCGGGGTGCGGGTGCGATACCTCCATTCGGAGATCGATACCCTGGAGCGGGTGGAGATCATCAGGGACCTGCGGCTCGGCAAGTTCGATTGCCTGATCGGGATCAACCTCCTGCGGGAGGGGCTCGACATACCCGAGGTCTCGCTCGTGGCCATCCTCGATGCCGACCGGGAGGGGTTTCTGCGCTCCGAAAAGGCCCTGATCCAGACCTGCGGGCGGGCGGCCCGGAACGTGGCAGGAGAGGTCCTGATGTACGCCGAGGGGATCACCCCCTCCATGGCCACGGCTATCGAGGAGACCAACCGGAGGCGCATGATCCAGGAAGAGTATAATAAAGAGCACAATATCACCCCGGAGTCCATCAAGAAG
>CAYQOD010000215.1:0-3648 GCA_964419065.1 uncultured Thermodesulfobacteriota bacterium
ACTGAGCTCACGACGAAGTCCTCTCCCCGAGGGGAGAGGAAATCCAGAGGTTTTACTTTCTGAGCAAGGTTGTTCTGACATAAGGTAAAAAAACCGCTTAGCGCAACGTCCGAGCGGCTCACATTGGTAAAGCCAAACTCTTTTCCCAGCAGGTGTCAAATTCTTACATCCCCAGATAGGCCTCCCTGATCTCCTGAGAACCCTTTATCTCTTGAGCATTTCCCTTTGCCTTTATCGTACCCTCGTGCATGACGTAAACATAGTCCGCTGCATTGAGGGAGTACTCCACATTCTGTTCAACAAGGAGGATAGTCAAGCCTATCTCAGTCCTCATCTTTTTGATCGTCTCGAAGACCTCACCCACAAGCTTGGGGGCCAGGCCCTGGCTCGGCTCATCAAGCATGATGAGCTTTGGCCTCGTCATCAATGCCCTGGCTATGGTCAGCATCTGTTGTTCTCCACCGCTCAGTGAGCTGGCCCTCTGTTTGCTTCTCTCCTTCAGAATGGGGAATAGAGAATACACCAGTTCCAATGATCCATCTATGTGTTCCAGGGCTTTTTTTCGATAGGCTCCCATGATAAGATTTTCGTGCACGTTCATGCCAACGAAAAGGTGCCTCCCCTCGGGGACGAGTACTATGCCTAAATCCACCTTTTTGTGTGTCGGTACGTGGGTGATCTCGTTACCTTCATAGGTTATTTCCCCCGCCCAGGGGTTTATAGAACCAAAGATAGTTCTGAGCAAGGTCGTCTTTCCGACTCCGTTGGGTCCAAGCAGGGAGGTAATAGATCCCTCTTTGATCTCTATGTTTGGCCCCCACAGGACCTGCATGGATCCATATCCAGATTCAAGGGCATTAACCTTAAGCATGGCTCTCCTCAGGCGGATGCCCTAAATAGACCTCCACTACCCTGGAATCGCACAAGGCCTGTTCAGTAGTCTCATCACACAGTTTTGCTCCTTGATACATCACCACCACCCTTTCAGCAAACCCCACCACCGCCCGCATGATATGTTCCACCATGGAGACGATAGCAATATTCTCCTCCTCTTTTATTTTTTGTAAAAATGCAACCATCTCATCAATGTCTTTGGGATGCATTCCAGCCAGAGCCTCATCCATGAGGAGGAGCTTAGGCCTCATCGCCAGGGCACGGGCAATCTCCATCAGCTTTTTTTCCACCGGGGTCAATGACCCAGCAACCTTGTCCTTGTGGGGAGAAAGCCCCACGAGTTCGATGTAGCGGTCGGCTATCTCCAGAGATTCATCCACGCTGACTGTGCCACTGAGGGTGCCGAACATGGCCCCAACTGCTACATTCTCCCTCACGCTGGCCGAACCAAAGGGTCTAGGGATTTGAAAGGTTCGCCCAAGCCCCAGGGGGGCCCTTTTATACGACGGCAGTGTGGTGATATCTCCCCCCTCAAAAATAACCCGTCCTTCTTCCGGGAAGTAAACTCCACTGATGACGTTGTAGAGGGTGGTCTTTCCGCTGCCGTTGGGGCCAACGATGGCAATTGACTCCCCCGGATGAATTTCCAGACTGAAGTTGTTCACTGCAGTCAGGCCACCAAACCGTTTCGTTACATTTTCCAGCGTTAATAGCGTCATAGCCTTCACCTATATGATGAACTTCTCCAGTACTGATCCTCTTACCCTTCGCTTTAACACCCCGATAACACCCTCGGGAAAGGCCACGATAATGACAATGATGATAGGTGCGAAGATGAGGAGCTGAAATCCCGGCAAGACGACAGTGAGCCAGTACTTGGACAGCCCATAGATGAGCCCCCCGACCACAGGACCGAGCAGCGTACCAGCCCCCCCGAGCAGGACAATGATGATACATTCTATTGTATAATGGATTTCGAAAACTTCTGGTGGGAACACATAGGTCAGCTTTAAGGCCCAGGCAAAGGCCCCGATCAATCCCGCGAGTGAGGCGCTGGTGATGAAGGCGATGATCTTGTATTTGGTAACGTTTATCCCCATTACCTTCGCGGCATCCTCATCTTCGCGCAGGGCGGTCAAGGCATATCCGATCTTGCCTCTCATGTAATAGATCGTTATAAAGGCAGCGATGCCAGCTATGAAAAATATAAGGATATCAGCCCACAAGGTGGAGAGGACGCTGGCCGTCTCTCTACCAAAGGCTTGGGTAAGCTGTCCAGAGAATATAATCCCCTCTGAACCACCCCATATCTTAGTCCCCTCAATGAGGTACCTGAACCCCTCATTCACCCCGATGGTGGCGATAGCAAAATAGGCCCCCCTGAGCCTCAGTGCAACCGCACCCACAGCTATTGAGAGCAGACTTGCCATGACCACAGCAAGGATGAGGCCGATAACAATAATTCCCACACCAAGCCATTCAACCTGGTATAAGTGCACGATACTCAGCGCCATCCCATAGGTTCCGAGGCCCATAAAGGCTACGTAACCGAAATCCACATAACCGGTCATGCCGAGGAATATGTTAAAGGCCTGGCCGATCGCACAATAGAAGGCGAGCATGGCCATGAGCTGCCACATCCCCGGCACATTCTTGCCGATCAGAAACAAGATGAGGTAGGCTGCATAGACAGGGATCAGTGGATAGTATTTGACTATCTTCGCTCTCATTTTGCACCCAAGAGACCAGTAGGTTTGATAAGGAGGATCAAGAGCAAAATTACAAAGGATAAAAATCGCGTCATGGCAAAGGGCTCAACCCCTGGTATCATGGCAAAGAGGGTATAGGAGCCATTCTCTATAAGCCCGAAGATCAACCCACCGAAAAAGGCACCGTAGGGTGAGGTGAGCCCACCCAACACTGCGATCACGAAGGCCTTCAGCGTATACCCTCCCCCCATGTACGGGTTAATCCCGACCGGGATGAACATGGTGAGGAGAACGCCACTTGCCACCGTCAGCCCGATCCCGATGGCAAAGCTTAAGGCATACATCCAGCCCACATTGATCCCACACACCTTTGCCCCCTCACTGTCCTCAACCACACTCCTCACCGCCGTCCCCGCCCTCGTCTTTCGGAACCAGAGGTAAAGAAGTAAGGCGATGGCCACGCTGCCAATGAAGGCATAGATCTTGCTGTAGGGCAAAACCGTTATCGACAGGTCTATCTTGCCTACAGCCCAGTTATAGCCCCGAAATTCAGATCCGAAGATGAGCTTGACGACCTCTTCAAGGAGAACGCCGATGGCAAAGGTGGCTAACAGGGTAGAAAGCTCTGGGGCCGCGATCAACCTCCGTATGGCTGAGTAGTAAAAGATAAATCCCAGCGCCATACCCACAACTAAGGCCGCAGGGATGGCTATTATCGGAGCTAACCCTAAAGCAGTGAACATCCAGAGGGTGATGAAGGCCCCCACCATGACAAAGGCCCCATGCCCGACATTGACAACCCTCAAGACCCCAAAGATCAGGCTCAGCCCCATGGTGGCCATACCATAGATTCCACCGAGGACCAACCCTTGTGTCAAATTCCCTGCAAACTGCGCACCGATCATATCTTTCCGCCCTTACATGTGCTATTCAAGAGGGCAATGGTCATGGCCGCTTGGCCACCCACGAACCATGAAAATATCACCAACCCCCTCTCCCGCTGGCGGGAGAGGGCAGGGGTGAGGGTGGATATAATATTTTTCCC
>CAYQOD010000216.1:0-3626 GCA_964419065.1 uncultured Thermodesulfobacteriota bacterium
GCATCATAATACCCTGAAGAGAGGGCGTAGGTGCCCAACATGATCCTCCTCTTCACCTCAGGTCCGAACCCCTGAGAGCGGGTTTCCAGGTACATCTCCATGAGTTCCCTGGTATTCGGGGTCCGGAAGCCGTATTTCACCCCGTCATATCTCGCCAGATTAGAGCTGGCCTCAGCGGTACAGATGATGTAGTAGGTGGCCACCGCATACCCGGTATGGGGTAGCGATATCTCCTTCACGACAGCCCCCAGGCCTTCCAGGACCCTGATCCCCTCCCATACCCGCTCCTCTACCTCCGGGTCCACTCCCTCCACAAAGAACTCCTGGGGGACGCCCACGACCCATCCCTTAATATCCTGCACGAGGGCCTTTCGGTAATCGGGGATGGGGAAGTCAGCCGAGGTAGAATCAAGGGGATCGTATCTGGCGATGACATTTAAGAGGATGGCACAATCCTCCACGTCCTTGGTGATGGGACCAATCTGGTCCAGGGAGGAGGCGAAGGCCACGAGACCATAGCGGGAGACCCTTCCGTAGGTCGGCTTCATACCCACTACCCCACAACAGGCAGCGGGCTGCCGGATGGAGCCCCCTGTGTCTGATCCCAGGGCGGCAATGCATTCATCGGCGGCCACAGCGGCGGTCGAGCCTCCGCTGGACCCCCCAGGGATGGTCTCCAGATCCCAGGGGTTGCGGGTGGTAAAAAACCTGGAGTTCTCCGTGGAAGAGCCCATGGCGAACTCATCTAAGTTCGTCTTGCCGAGGATGATCCCCCCCTCCTCTTTGATCCTCTTGATGACCGTGGCATCAAAGAGGGGGATGAAATTCTCCAATATCTTCGATGCGCAGGTGGTCTTGATCCCCTCGGTACACATGTTGTCCTTGATCGCCAGAGGGATGCCTGTCATGGGGGAGATCTTCCCTGAGGTTATCCGACGATCGGCCTCGTAGGCCCCTTTCAACGCCTCCTCTTCCGCCACGGTGAGATAGGCCTGTACCTGGGGATCGATCTCACGGACCCTCTGCAATAGGGCCTCGACGATCTGCTGGGAGGAAACCTCTTTCCTGCTCAATCGTTCATGGAGTTCATGGATCGTTAGACGGTACAATTGATCCTCTGTTCACAGGGATATTCGATTTCCTCAGATTATCTTGGGCACCCGGAAACACCCGGTGGCCCTATCCGGGGCGTTTCTCAAGGAGGCCTCTTGGGACCAGGACTCCTTTACCTCGTCCTCCCTCATGGTGTTGCAGTGAGAGACCACGTGGAAGGTAGAATCCACCGCACTAGTATCCAGCTCACTGAGCTTTCCTATATAGTCCAAGATGGTGTTTAACTGGCCGGTGAACAGTTCCTTCTCCTCTTCGGAGAGATTCAAGCGCGCCAGGCGCGCCACGTACTCTACCTCTCCTCTCTCGATCTTCATCTATCAGCGCACCTCCGCATTTTCACCATGACGATGAGAGGATATCATTTGCGTCGTCTCAACGGGTCCCCACTAACTCCCTAAAGATGTCCAATCTCCTCTCCAGCTTCTCCTTGAGGGCGGAAAACTCCTGGAGCTTTTCTCGTTCCTTGTTGACCACCTCGATAGGGGCCTTTTTAAGAAAATTGTCGTTGGCAAGTTTCCTCTGGGTGAGTTCGAGATCTCCGAGGAGCTTCTTTAATTCCTTGGTAAGCCTCTGCTGCTCCTTCTGAGGGTCTTCAACCAAACCGTGGAGTGGGACGAAGACCTCCACCCCATCCGCCAGGGCGGTGGCCGCCGCCCTGGGGCGTTCTCCCCTCACCAGGATCTTCACCTCCCTGACCCTCGCCAGGTCTTTGACAAATTGCATGTGTTCCCTGAGGCAGGATGCGGCTTCCTCATCCTCGGTGATCAGGATTACATCCACGAACGTGAGGGGGAGTACACCCATTTCGCCCCGGATATTCCGCACCCCCGTGATCACCTCCTTGATGCGTTCCATCTCTCTGACCGCCCCTTCATCAACCAGCTCCGGCCTTGCCTCGGGGTAATCCGCCACCATGATGCTCTCCCTCTCCTCATCGGGGTGAGGCAACTGCTGCCATATCTCCTCAGTAATAAAGGGCATGTAGGGATGGAGCAACCTGAGGGTAGCATTTAAGACAGAGACCAAGGTCTTCTGGGTAATGGCCTTTCGGCCCCCATCGGTCCTCTGATAGAGGTAGGCTTTTATGAGCTCCAGGTACCAGTCACACAGCTCATGCCACATGAAGTGATAGAGGATCTGTGCACCATCATTAAATCGATATTCCTCCAGGGCACGGGTGACCTCTGTGGTGGCTCGGTCGAGTCTGGCCAAGATCCATTTGTCTGGGAGGCTGCAGTTCGCCAGGTCAATATCCCCCTGGTCATCGTGATAATCGTGCAAATTCATGAGGGAAAACCGCGCTGCGTTCCAGATCTTATTGGCAAAGTTTCGGTAGCCCTCTATTCGCTCCTCGGAGAGACGGATGTCCCTCCCCTGGGCGGCAAAGGCGGCGAGGCTGAAGCGAAAGGCATCAGTGCCATACTGTTCGATCATCACCAAGGGATCGATGACGTTCCCCTTGGTCTTGCTCATCTTTTGCCCCTCCATGTCCCTCACGAGGGCATGGATGTAGACATCCCGGAAGGGGACATCTCCCATGAATTTGAGTCCCATCATCATCATCCGCGCCACCCAGAAAAAGAGGATGTCGAACCCGGTGACCAAGACCGAGGTAGGATAAAAGACCTTTAACTCCTCCGTCTCGTCCGGCCAGCCCATGGTGGAAAAAGGCCACAGGGCAGAACTGAACCACGTATCCAGGACGTCGGTCTCCTGCCTGAGATCGGAGGAACCGCAGCCTGGACATGTGTGTGGTTCATCCCTGGCCACGATAATCTCCCCACAATCGTCACAATACCAGGCCGGGATCCGGTGTCCCCACCATATCTGTCGTGAGATACACCAGTCACGGATGTTCTTCATCCACTCAAAGTAGGTTCGCTCCCACAGAGAGGGGATGATCCTCGTTCGACCCTCCTCCACGGCCGTGATTGCCGGTTCAGCCAATGGCTTGGCCCGAACAAACCACTGCTTGGAGACCAAGGGCTCCACCATGGTCCTGCAGCGGTAACAGTGCCCCACACTGTGATGGTAATCCTCTACCCTCAAGAGAGTCCCATCCTGCTGAAAGTCTTCGACGACCCGCTCACGGCATTGAAATCTGTCCATACCTCCGTAGGGGCCGGCCTCTGCAGTCATCTTCCCCTCCTCATCGATGACCTTCACCGCCTCCAGGTTGTGTCTCTGGCCGATCTCAAAGTCGTCGGGGTCATGGGCTGGGGTTATTTTCAAGGCCCCGGAGCCAAACTCAGGGTTGACATAGTCATCGGCTATGATGGGGATTTTTCTGTTGACCACCGGTAGGATTACATACGAGCCGATCAGATCTCTATAGCGTCCATCCCTCGGGTTTATTGCCACCGCTGTATCCCCCATCATGGTCTCGGGACGAGTGGTGACGACCATGATATATCCCCCCTGCTCCAGGGGGTAGCGCAGGTGATAGAGATGGGCGGGGATTTCGTGGTGATCTACCTCCAGGTCAGAGAGGGCGGTCTGACACCTCGGGCACC
>CAYQOD010000217.1:0-3612 GCA_964419065.1 uncultured Thermodesulfobacteriota bacterium
AATCAAAGGTACCCTTACCCGAGGAGCTCGACGAACTTAAGACCGCGGAAAAGGCGAAGGAGGAAACACTAGCGCCCTATGACCCCCTGCGCCGCTACCTCCTTGAGATCAGCAATATCCCCATCCTCAGCAGGGAAGAAGAAACGGAGACGGCCATCAGGTATCGTGAATTCGGCGACAAGGAGGCGGCCCTGAAGCTGGTGGTCTCCAACCTGCGGTTGGTGGTGAAGATCGCCATCGAGCACCATCACTACTGGACCACCAGCCTTTTGGACCTCATCCAAGAGGGCAATGTGGGGTTGATGCAGGCGGTCAAGAGATTTGACCCCTATCGCGGCGTCAGGTTTACCACCTACGCCTCCTTCTGGATCAGGGCCTATATCCTGAAGTTCATCATGGACAACTGGCGGCTGGTACGCATCGGCACCACCCAGGCTCAGCGCAAGCTCTTCTTTGACCTCAAGAAGGAGAAGGAACGGCTAGAAAAGATGGGCTTCGACCCGGTTCCGAAACTGGTGGCCGAACGTTTGAACGTAAAAGAAGATGAAGTGGTCTCCATGGATCAGCGGATGGAGATGGCGGATCTCTCCCTCGATACTCACGTGGGAGAAGGCTCCCGGGAGACCTACGGAGATCTCTTGCCTGCGGGGACCATCCCCCTCGATGAACGCCTGGGAGAAAAAGAACTCAGGGAGCTCGTCGCTACTAAGATGGAGGAATTCCGCCGTTTGCTCGATGGGAGGGAACGGGAGATCTTCGAGAGGAGGATGATGGCCGAGAAACCCCTGACCCTCCGTGAGATAGGCCAGAAGTATCAAATATCTCCGGAGCGGGTGCGGCAGATAGAGGGAGAGATACTGGAGAAGGCCCGGGAATTTCTGCGACAGGAAATACCCGATTTTGATGCCTATCAGGAGGATCTCTTCCTCCGCCCCGAGTAACCGCAGTCCGTGTTGAAGAATCTTGGCCCCATGGACATGGAATGGTACCTTGTTGATCCGTGAGCTTTTGGAAGATGTGGAGAGGGAGGTCCTCTCGCCCTATGCCCAACTGAGCAGTGAGACCAAGGGGAGGGCGAGGGAGGAGCGGGGGTGTGACCTGCGCCCCCCCTTTCAACGGGATAGGGACAGAATTATTCATTCCAAGGCCTTTCGCCGCCTCAAACACAAGACACAGGTCTTTCTCTCCCCCACCGGCGATCACTATCGGACTCGGTTGACCCATACCCTGGAGGTTTCTCAGATCGCCAGGACTATCTCAAAGGGCCTTCGGCTCAATGAGGATCTCACCGAGGCCATCGCCCTCGGGCATGACCTGGGACATACCCCCTTCGGGCACGCCGGCGAGGAGGTCCTTAATGAGATCGCCCCCAATGGATTTTCGCACCCGGAACAGAGCCTGCGTGTCGTGGACCTACTGGAGAGGGAGGGAAGTGGTCTCAATCTCACCTATGAGGTGAGGGATGGAATCGTCAAACACTCCAAGGGAAAGGGGGAGATCATCCCGTCGGAGCCCTCAGAGCGGGCCGCTACCGTGGAGGGCGGGGTGGTGAGGGTGGCTGATGTCATCGCCTACGTAAACCATGACCTGGATGACGCCATCAGGGCGGAAGTCATTGCGGAAAGTGATATCCCCAAGGAGTGCTCAGAGGCCCTGGGGAGAAGTCATGGGGAGAAGATAGACACTATGGTGAAGGATATCATCTATACTACCCTCTCCGTTCAGAACAAGGAGGTGATATTCCTCTCCATGAGCCAAGGGATCCTGGAGGCCGTGGTGAGGCTCAGGGACTTCCTCTACGAGTGGGTATATGACTCGGAGGTGGTCCACGGGGACTTTGTAAAGGCATCCAAGATCCTGATAGAGCTCTATGAGCGGTTTACCGGAGACCTTGACCTCTTCCTGAGGGAAATGGGCAGGGATGAACTGTACGATACCCTTGACAGGTGTGTATGCGATTATCTGGCCGGGATGACAGATCGGTACGCCTTTCAGCTTTACGAAAGGATATTCCTGCCTCGCCCCTGGCTGATCCTCTGATAAAGGAGGGAGCGATATGTTGGAGAAGGCCCTGGATAAGATAGCGGAGCAGATTATCGCCCTGGACGAGGCATCCCTGAGCCAGTTGAGAAAGAAGTACCTGACCAGGCTCTTCAGCTTTGAGCCCACCAGAGAATGGGAGAAGGCGGTGATCATCTACTTCATCATCAACGGGGTGATCGCCAAGAACAATCTCTTTAACCGCCACATCCTGGCCAGAGAAGAGGGGGAGAAGGAGGGGCCTGGAGAAGGGGGATCGAAGGGGGGAAAGGGCAGGCTGAAGGTTATAAAATAAACTACTGCTCATGAGCCTTGACGAGCGCATGTGCGAGGTAGCGAGAAGGCTTGAAATAAAGGTGGTGGAGTGATTTATGAAGATTTATACCTACTCTCAGGCCAGGCAAAAGCTGGCGGACATCCTTGAAGAGTCCAAAACCGAGGAAGTTGTGATCCGTCGCCGTAAGGGAGATATGTTTGCCATTGTCCCGAAATCTCGTGTTCGGCGTTCTCCCTTTGATGTAGGCGGCCTGCGTAAAGATATTACCCGAAAGGAAATATTGGAAGCA
Organism: uncultured Thermodesulfobacteriota bacterium; assembly: GCA_964419065.1. Lineage (GTDB taxonomy): Bacteria > Desulfobacterota > B13-G15 > B13-G15 > RBG-16-54-18 > CAYQOD01. The sequence continues at coordinate 2,607 of CAYQOD010000217.1, forward strand.
ATCCGTGAGTCCAGAGAACGGGCCTGACACATTTGGGGGTGTGGGAGTCACATCCTGCTTTCCTTAGACTCAAAAATTTAGGGACAGGAGTAGGGGGACGCGAAGCGGGGGGAAGGGGGAGGCTGAAGGTTGTAAAGTAAAAAGGAGCTAAAACCTTTGGATCAAAAGATAAACATTGATACTTCCGAAAAAAGTTGGAGGATTTCACCATGGATTTTTGGCTTCATTATAGAGGGCAATTAAAACCTAACGGTTCAAAAGAGCATAAATACGAACTTAGAAAAGCATTCCATAACCAAATTAAGGAATTATGGGAATATGAACCACTGAAGTCATTTCCAGTAAAAGAGGATGGCCATGTCACTAAAGAAATGATCAAACAAGTCGGTGATTATAAATTTGCTACGCTGATTATAAAAGGTAAAAAAGGTAAAAAAGGTAAAGAATTAGGTTTGTATGCTGGGCTTGATATTACAATGTTGCGTGCAGAATCACCGGGAAGGATCATTCACCATGGGGATCTTGACAATAGACTAAAGACCCTTTTTGATGCCTTGCGATGCCCACAAACCAAAGATGAAATCCCCCTCGGAGAAACCCCAACTAAGGATTATTTATACTGTCTACTTGAAGATGACTGCCTAATCATGAAGGAAAATGTTCTTACTGACCGCCTCCTAGATTGCAAAGATCCAGAGGAAGTGCTTTTGCTAATTCACGTGACCTTAATGAGTAAGGGCAGAAAACCCATCTGGCTTCTGGATTGGCTTTAGGTCTTTAATTATAGTAGGCCCTTACCCCCACAAGCTCAAGGGGAATTGATGATCAAACCGGGCCCCACAAAGGGGTCCTTTATTTTTCTAGCTTGAATCACCAATTTCGATATGGTATCGCAGACGGGATGACCTCTACTGCAGTTAGTCCTCTCCCCAGTGAATTGTTTGCGAAGTCCTTCACAGATCTAAGTGATATGTCCATATGTGGGCAAGGGCCAACAATTATTTGT
>CAYQOD010000218.1:0-3582 GCA_964419065.1 uncultured Thermodesulfobacteriota bacterium
TCTCCGGCCATCGGGGGGAAGATGGCCCAACTGGACAAGACCTTTCCCACCAACGACTGCTCCATGTGCATCCTTTCCCCAAAGCTGGTGGAGTGCGGCAGGCATCCCGATATCGAGCTGCTCACGTACTCTGAGCTCCTCGCCCTGGATGGTGAGCCGGGCAGCTTTCGGGCCACGGTGCTGAAGCACGCCCGGTATGTGGATGAACAGCTCTGTACGGGCTGTGGCACCTGTCAGGAAAAGTGTCCCCGCAAGACGGCGAGTGAATTTGATGAGGCGCTCGGGGAGAGAAAGGCGATCTACGTCTACTATCCGCAGGCCATCCCCAATGTGCCTGTTATAGACCGAGAGATCTGCACCTACTTTCTCAAGGGGAAATGCCGCGTGTGCGAGAAGGTCTGCCCCGCAGGTGCGATAGCGTTCGAGCAGGAGGACCAGGAGCTGGAGATTGAGGTCGGGGCGGTGATCCTTGCCGTGGGATATGAGGCCTTCGACCCCACGCTGAAGGGTGAGTATGGGTACGGGAGGTATGAGAACGTCGTCAGCAGTCTCGAATTCGAGCGGATCCTTTCAGCCTCAGGTCCCTACCAGGGGGAGATCCTTCGACCCTCGGACAGCGAACATCCCACAAAGATCGCCTGGATACAATGCGTCGGCTCACGAGATACGAGCTTGAACCGGGGATACTGCTCATCGGTCTGCTGTATGTATGCCACAAAGCAGGCCATTATCGCCAAGGAGCATATAGATTTCGTCGAGCCGACCATCTTCTACATCGACATTCGCGCCTTCGGCAAGGGGTTTGACAACTACTATGAGCGGGCACATACGGAACAGGGGGTCAGGTACGTCCGCTCCATGGTCTCCAGGGTGATGGAGGATGCCGAGACCAGGAACCTCTGGATCACCTATGTGGATGAGAGGGGTCACGTACAACACGAAGAGTTTCACCTGGTGGTCCTTTCGGTCGGACTGTGTCCCTCGCAGGGGTCGAAGGAACTGGCCAAGAGACTGGGCGTAGGGCTTGAGCACCATGGATTTTGTGCCACCACCACCTTTGCCCCCCTCTCCACCTCGCGGGAGGGCGTCTATGTCTGTGGGGTCTTTCAGGGGCCGAAGGATATCCCTGAGACCGTGGCCCAGGCCAGCGGGGCGGCGGCAGCCGCCACAGGAGGTATCGCCGCGGTCCGGGGGGCGCTCGTGAAACAGGAGGAATATCCCCCAGAACGGGATGTCGCCGGGGAGGTGCCGAGGATCGGGGTCTTTGTCTGTCACTGCGGGATCAACATCGCCGGCGTTGTGGACGTGGAGGCGGTGCGAGACTATGCCCGAACGCTTCCCTCCGTGATCTACGCCGAAAATAATCTCTTCACCTGCTCCCAGGACACCCAGGAGCGGATCAAGAAGGTGATCCGCGAGAAAGGGCTCAACAGGGTCGTGGTGGCCGCCTGTTCCCCGCGGACCCACGAGCCGCTCTTCCGCCAGACCATCATGGAGACGGGCCTCAACCCCTATCTCTTCGAGATGGCCAACATTAGGGATCAGTGCTCATGGGTCCACATGAAGGATAAGGAGGCGGCGACCCAGAAGGCAAAGGACCTTCTGCGGATGGCTGCTGCCAGTGCCGGGTTCTTAGAGCCCCTCGCCAAGCAGCAGCTCCCCGTCCGCAAGCGGGCGCTGGTAGTCGGGGGAGGGCTGGCAGGGATGACAGCGGCCCTGGGCTTTGCTGAACAGGGGTTTGAGGTCTTCCTGATCGAACGGGAGGCGGAGCTGGGCGACACGATGCGCCATATCCACTATACCCTCTCTGGAGAAGACCCCCAGTCCTTCCTCAGGGAGATGATTGAGAAGGTCATGGGGCATCCCTCCATACAGGTGATACCCAATGCCGAGGTCGTCGATCACGAGGGGGTACAGGGGAACTTCTCCACCGGCGTGATGATCGCCCCTGCCATGACCTACCGGAAGCTGGAGCACGGGGTGACCGTCTTGGCCACCGGCGGTGAAGAAGACAGGCCCACGGAGTATCTCTATGGCGAGCACCCTGCTGTGCTGACGCAACGAGGGCTTGAGGAGCAGATCGCCGGCGGTGAGCTTAACCCGAAAGGGCTGCGCCGCGTGGTGATGATTCAGTGCGTGGGTTCGCGCACCGAGGAACGCCCCTTCTGCAGCAGGATATGCTGCTCTGCCGCGATCAAGAACGCCCTCCGGTTGAAGGAGCTGGCCCCAGGGCTTGATGTTCACATCCTGTATCGAGATATACGTACCTATGGCCTCCTTGAGGGGTACTACACCACGGCGAGGGAGCAGGGCGTCGTCTTCACCAGATATATACCTGAACGCAGGCCCGAGGTGCAAGGCGATGGGCAGACGATTTCGGTAAAGGTCTGGGACGATACCATCAAGACCAATCTCATCATTGAGGCCGATCTCCTCGTCCTCAGTGCGGCGATCCTTCCCACGGAGAACGAGGAGTTCGCCGCCATGTTCAAGGTCCAACGAACCTTGGAGGGGTCCTATCTCGAGGCCCATATGAAGCTGCGCCCGGTGGATTTCGCACGGGAGGGGATCTATATGTGCGGCCTTGTCCATGGGTCGAAACTCATAGACGAGACCATCTCACAGGCGCAGGCGGCGGTGGCGAGGGCATCCACCCTCCTGGCCAAGGACCAGATAGAGGTCGGGGGGGTTGTGGCCAGGGTCGATCCAGAGATCTGCGCCGCATGTCTCATCTGTGTGAGGGCCTGTCCCTATGGGGTGCCCGCTATCTGTGAAGACGGCTATTCTGTCATTGACCCGGCCAAATGTCAGGGGTGCGGGAACTGTGCTGCCGAATGCCCTCAGCGGGCCATCGAGCTCCAGCACTATAGGGATGAGCAGCTTATCGCCAAGGTAGTGGCCTTGGCCCGAGGATAAGAGGATGGCGTTTGAACCGAAGATCCTTGCCTTCTGCTGCGAGCATTGAGCCTATTCGGCGGCGGACCTGGCAGGTTCGATGAGGATGGACTATCCGTCGAATATAAAGCTCATCAGGGTCCCCTGTACCGGCAGGGTGGACGATGTGCACCTCATCAAGGCCTTTGAGCAGGGGATGGACGGGGTGTATGTGGCCGGCTGCCTGGAGGGGGAGTGCCACTTTCTCAGGGGGAACCTGCGGGCAAAAAAGCGGGTGGGGCGCGTAAAGGAGGTCCTGACCTCCCTGGGGATCAACCCCGAGCGGCTTCGGATGTACAACCTCTCAGCGGCCATGGGGGGCAGGTTTGTGGAGATCGCCCGGGAGATGACCGAGAAGGTCCGCGCCTTGGGCCCGAGCCCGGTTACGACCGGGGCGGGGAGGGAGTTTTTCCAAGAGCACAAGGAGGGAGAGGAGCGATGATCGTTGCCGAGATCAAGCCGATAGAGGAGATCGTGGCGATCGTAGACAGATATGACACGATCGTTCTGGCCGGGTGTAAGGGGTGCGTGGCGGTGTGTGCGGCTGGGGGTGAGAAGGAGGTTCAGTTTCTTGCCTCCGCTATAAGGACGGCGCGAAAGAGGGATGGCAGAGAGATAGAGATCCGGGAGGTAACCCTGGAGCGGCAG
>CAYQOD010000219.1:0-3557 GCA_964419065.1 uncultured Thermodesulfobacteriota bacterium
CTCTCCAGTTGCTTTAGTTCCCTGGCAATACGATAATCGGAAATCGTTCCAAAGACCTGAGCGAGGTAGAGCGCCAAGATATAGCCTGCAACGATCTGTGAATAAAATGCCTTGGTTGAGGCAACGGACATCTCTATATCCCTTCCATCGCTCGTGTAGAAGACGCCGTCTGTTATATGAGTGATGTCGGACTGTCTCCTGTTAACGATGGCCATGAGATGAGCTCCTCGAGATTTGGCCATCATTACCGCCCTATTGGTATCGGTGGTGGTGCCAGATTGTGTAACGGCGATGACGAGGGTGTCCTCTAGGTTCTCCTCGAGAAAGAACCCGCTGAAGTCAGAGGCCTTCTTCGCCTCGATTCTCACCTGTACTCCTCTGAGGTACTGCGTGAGGGCATCCGCAATGGCAGCACCTGCCACAGCGGCTGTGCCCTGTCCGATGACAAAGATCTTCCTGATTGCATCCCGCGCCAGGGCGTTCCTCAATTTTGCCGGGACGATATCATCTCCCAGGTTAAAATGAACCTGGGGTTCGCCATTCTGATCATACGTAATACGACATTTCCCCCGCAGGGTCTTTTGTACCGACAAAGGAGCTTCGAGGATCTCCTTGAGGAGAAAATGGGGGTATTCTTTCCGGTCGATATCACGGGTAGTAATCTCTGCCTTTCTTATATGCCCTTGGCTGATCTCTAACGGGTGCCCATCGTAATAGAAGGCGTTGATCCCATCGAGCATGTCTTTCCTCGCTCTCTTCAGGATGAAGATCTGTCCCTTCGTCCGAGGATCCCCTTCGACCCTCTCATGTTCACCATTCATCTTGATAAAATAGGGAGTGAGTTCCACAAGGCCATACACCTCTGAGGCAAACATATAGTGACCATCACACAGACCAACATATAAGGACTGGCCGCCCCCCTTGAGGGCAAGGAATAGCTTTTCCGGCTCCAGATTGCTCTGCATGGCGATGGCATGAGAACCTGAAAAATCGTTGAGGGCGAGACGAAAGGCCTCCTGTAAATTATGTCCCTGGTAGAGATACCGTTCGATCTGGAGGGGGATGATCTTGGTATCGGTGGTTATACGTTTATCGATATCTACCCCGTCAGCCTCTAAGGAGACCCTGAGGGCGGTATAATTATCGATATCTCCATTGAGCGCGACATCAATCCACCAATTCCCTTTTCCGTAATATGGGTATTCTTTTACGGGCGCTGGGAAGGGGGATGATGGGTCCATTATCGTATTGATGGTGAAATTATTGATAGGGTGGCAATTCTCCTCGGTAATAGCGCCTACCGAGGCCCATCGGGTATGGGTCAAATAGGCCTCAGATTCTAAGTCCACAGATATGAAGGTCTGGAGAATCTTATCCGATCTGATGACATCTCGTAAATACTTGCCGTTCTCGCCCAATTCCCCGGTGATTGAGGCCTTCTTGTACGTAAACGTCAATGACGCCGTGCCGACGTGAAGGGTGTCATAGGATAGATTCATAGAACCGTCTAAGAGGTCACCTGGGGTGAGCCTCTCTAAGAATGCATCATAGAGCGCATTACGCTTGAGCTCTTTTACTACCTCATCGACGGTTGTTGCGTCTTTAAAGGTAAAGGTGATGTGAATCCCGGCTGAATCCCTCCCCCTCACCTCCAACCTGTCGAGCGAGTTCAACAAGAAATTGATCTTCTTATACCTCCTAAAACCCTCTTGAGAGATCTCGCTCCTCCCATCTGATCCGGATAGGTACAGAGTCTTCTCTATATTTGAGAGAATATCTTGATCCAAGGCCCAGATGGAATCCTTCGCCACTGTAAGGCAGGTGTTGATATACTCCATATCCCCGGTAGTGAAGCTGCTCGCATGCTCCTCTATCAATCGCCCTTCATCGCGGACAAAGGCGCTCATGGTCTTTGATAACGTGGAAAGTCGTTCAAAGGTTCCGGTCTGAAAAACGAGATCTTCACAGTATGGATCTTGTTTTAGATGGAGGATATATTTCTCCACGTCTTGCAGCGTTTCCCAACCGCCAAGATACTCCTGGAGCGAGATAGCCTGATCGAGTAATGCCCCCATACCGCTCGCCTTCATCCTGCCGAAACTGCGGGAGAGGCCCTCTGCTATATCTTCTCCTTGTAACGGGGCCTCACCTTTGATGGTGAGGATACCCGCCAATCCACAATAGAGCCTATCTGGCATGAGGGGGAAGAGAACGATAGATTTCAGGGGCACGTAGCGTGGATCCCTGCCCACAAAGACCCTCCAGCCTCTCAGATAGTCCCACGTCCGTCGTACATAAGGCTTGAACCGTTGACAGATGTGCGAAACCACTGGGATAAGGGTAGCTTGCACCATACGGCTGAAGGAGATGAGGAGTATCTTTTTCAGATCAGCACATCTTGACATAGATGGTACCCTATTCCCATTCTATGGTGCTGGGCGGCTTAGGGCTGATATCATACACAACTCGATTAATGCCACGAACTTCATTGATTATTCTCGACGATATCCGCCCCAAGATCTCATAGGGAAGCTTGACCCAATCCGCCGTCATCCCGTCAAGGCTTGAAACAACACGTACTGCTACCACCTGTGCATAGGTACGCTCATCACCCATTACACCAACTGTCTTGATCGGCAACAGCACGGCAAAGGATTGCCAAATCTCATTGATTCCCTCATACCGATTCATCTCTTCCTGTACGATCAGGTCTGCCGTGCGAAGTATGGCTAAGTTTTCTTCGGTGACCTCACCGAGTATCCGCACAGCCAGTCCAGGACCGGGGAACGGTTGACGTGACAGGAGCCTCTCAGGCAAACCTAACTCCCTGCCAAGGAGTCGAACTTCATCCTTAAAGAGCTCTCGAAGCGGCTCGATCAACTCGAATCCAAGATCATCAGGGAGTCCCCCCACATTGTGATGGCTCTTTATAGTGGCCGATGGGCCACCACGGGCTGAACGGCTCTCTATGACGTCCGGATAGAGGGTGCCCTGCGCCAAAAACCTGGCACCATTTATTGATGCTGCCTCATGGCGAAAAACCCTGATAAACGTCTCTCCGATGATCTTCCGTTTTCGCTCAGGGTCAAGGGCACCCCTGAGTGCATCCAGAAATTGGTCTTGTGCGTCCACGATGTGAACGTTAAGAGGGTAGTCGGAGGTAAAGAGGGAGCGTATCTCGTCCGCTTCACCCGCCCTCAAGAGACCGTTGTCCACAAAAATGGCCTTCATCTGAGCACCCATGGCTCGGTGGACGAGGGCTGCCGTTACCGCAGAGTCCACACCACCGGAGAGCGCTATGATGACGTTGGCATCTTTCACACGTGTCCGTATCTCATCGACGGCCTCTTCCAAAAACCTGCGCATGGTCCAACCACCGCTACACCCGGCGATGCCGAACAAAAAATTCCGAAGGATATCGGCGCCCTTTGGCGTATGCATCACCTCTGGGTGAAACTGTACGCCGTATATCTTCCTTTTGATATCACCCATAGCCGCCACAGGACAGGGAGGTGTCCGTGCCAAGATGCCAAACCCCTCAGGCGCCACTATCACAT
>CAYQOD010000220.1:0-3553 GCA_964419065.1 uncultured Thermodesulfobacteriota bacterium
CCTGTGATGCGCCTTCGGTGACCCCGACACTGGACCCCATGCAGAAGGTCGTATCCAGATTTCTGAGGGGGGGTAAGGCCCCCAAGGTATAACAACCGATATCGCCATGGACAAAGAGCTTGAGTTTTTTCAATACATAGAAGACGGGCCGATGTGGACATCCAGCACACATATTCGGTGGGCGAGGGGGGATGGGCCTTGTGTAGACGGGTTCGGGCTCTTTGTAACCGGGGATCAAGGCCTTAGCAATGATGGTCGGGCTGAGCTCCCCACAGAGAGGGATCATATTCTTCCCCACGTCTATGTGGTAGCCCATGACCTCAATATTTTCCTCCAGGAAGGGGTCCAGTTCCTCGATCACATAGACCTTATCCACCTTCTCGATAAATTCCCCGATTAATTTCGCAGGCAACGGCCAGGTCATCCCCAACTTCAGGTATGAGTAGTTGGGAAATACCTCCTTGGCGTATTGATAGGAGATACCGCCTGTGATGATTCCCGCCGAGGTATCACGTATTTCCATCCGATTCCCTTCAAAGTTTTCGGCAAACTCTTTAAGCTTTAAAAGTCGCTTCTCTATCACCTTGTGCCTCTGTCGCCCGTAGACTGGCAACATCACGTATTTAGGCTCATCTTTCACTAGTTCTATGGGACGATTAGATACCTTACGCTCCCCTAATTCCACCGGGGTCTTGGAATGGGAAATGCGAGTCACAGTTCTCAACATCACTGGGGTATCAAATCGCTCACTAATATCGAAGCCAATTTTTACGAAATCTTTGGCCTCCTGACTATCGCTCGGTTCCAGCATGGGCACCTTGGCGAATTTGGCATAGTGGCGGTTGTCCTGCTCATTCTGTGAGCTGTGTAGCTCGGGATCATCGGCCGTAATCAGGACCAGACCGCCATTGACCCCCGCGTAAGAGAGGGTCATTAAAGGATCTGCTGCCACATTTACCCCGACATGTTTCATGGAGACTATGGCCCTTGCCCCTACCATCGATGCCCCTACTGCGGCCATCAGGGCATCCTTCTCGTTGGTGGCCCACTCCGCCTTGACCTCTTCGTATTGGGCCATGTTTTCCAGGATCTCACTGCTCGGTGTCCCCGGATAGGCCGAGGCGAAGAGCACCCCTGCCTCCCACGCCCCCCGTGCAATCGCCTCATTTCCCGATAGTACCTTCTTCATCGTTGTTACTCCCTGTCTTTTCTGCACGTTCTCTCCTTTGATTTTATAAACTGAGCCTTACCCTTGTGCTGGACTTTGTTAAAGTTATCACAATTTTGATGTTATGTCAAGGAAGAAGAGGAAAGCGAAGCCGCCGCTTCGGGGAAGCTGATGAGTTCGATATCTTCCTCCCCCACGGCGGCCATGAAGCGGGGATCCATGAGCATGTCAAAATCCTTCCTCCTCCATGGCTCCCCTCCAATGCTGGGGTGCACCATTAACTCCGTGACCCCTTGAGGGAGCCCATTAAGGGAGAAGGGGAGAGCGGGATCGATAAAGTGGTGGGGGTAAAAAATCCCTCTTTCGCCTAACTCCCTCTCCATCCAACGGGCCGTTTCTGTGGTGAGCGAGATATCCTCCCTCCCCATAAGGTGATAACCATTCCTGCAGAAACGGAGGGCCTTGATCCCATATCTCTCCATTGCCTCGAGCAGGGCAATAAAGATTTGGGGGAATCCATGGGCGTGGTGGTGGGTATCGATATGGGAGGGGGTCACCCCTGTTTTTAGGAAGGCCGATATCTGCCCATCTATCTCATTCCTCACCCTCTTGCCGAAATCAGGGTCATCCATCATCCGTAGGAGGTCTCGATGAGGGAATCTCTCCCTTCCAGGGGATTCCCAACCCAGCAATGGGTCCAGATCGATATGGACCCCTACCCTGAAGCAAGGGGTTGCTCTGATCGTCCTTATGGCCTCTTTGCTGTAAGGCCTGCGTACCAACAGGGATGAATCGGTCACCACCCCCCTTTCATGGGCGGTGAATATCCCTAGGTTAACCTCAGGAGAGATGCCGAGATCATCGGCATTGATGATAAGTAAGCGGGATGGGGTCATAGAAGACTTGATGCTGGAGGGGCTACAGGGTGCTGTAAACTTCCAGCATATTATTCGTTTCTCCTATCACATATAAAAACCCACGTCAAGAAAAACGAGGGAATGAAATGCACACACAATCTTCCCCAGGAGAGGCAGAGGAGAAAAACATCTGCATCGATTCGTTTAAGAAAACGAATAAGCTCAAGGTACCGACGCCGTGGCATACAGTCGCCGATGGCTTTTCTGTTGTAATTTTCCCTTGATTTCTTCATGATTCTATCTTAAATTTTAAATAGATTCTGATACGTTATTAATTCGAACCGAAAAAGGAGTAGAGATGGCAAAAGGCAAACCTAAGACGAGAAACCCCGTAGGACAATCAAGCAAGACCTCCGTTCAACAGGGCCTGTCATCAGAGCAGGACGCTGCCAGAAGCATCCTTAATCATGCCTTGGAGAGCGTGCTTCCTGAACCGGCCTTACGGCGCTACGTAAGCTTTAATGAGACAACAAACACCTTAACAGTAGCTGGAAGAAGATACAACCTCAATAACTATAAAAGGATATTTGTTGTTGGTGGTGGAAAGGCGGCCAGGCGCACTGGTGCGGAATTGGTGAAGATTTTAGGCGATAGGATTACCGCAGGCATCTTAAATGTCTATCAAGAGCAGGCTGAGGAACCTATCTCAGAAAGAATCAAACTCTTTGCTGCTGATCACCCTACCCCTAACGAAGAAGGGGTAAAGGGGGCACGGCAGATAGTAGAGCTCTTAAAGGGTGCAGATAAACAGACCCTGATTATTGCCCTCATCTCAGGTGGAGGCTCTTCCTTAATGGCCCTGCCTGTAGAGGGGATCAGTTTAGAGGATTATAAGGCTATCAGCAAACTATTGCTCACCGTTCCGGCCACCATTGATGAAATCAATGCAGTGCGGAAACATCTCGATCCGCTCAAAGGCGGCGGGATGCGTAAATTGGCCGAGCATGCGGGTGGATTCATCTCTCTCGTCCTCTCAGATGTCCCCGTGACGAAGACCGGCGTTGTGGATGATACCTCGGTCATCGCCTCAGGTCCAACCGTCGGTGATGATTCTACCTTCCAGATGGCCAAGAAGGTCCTTACCGAACACAAGATCTGGGATAAGGCCCCACGAGCTGTCAAAAGGTATATCGAGGCCAACCTGGGGAAAGAAGACAACGAGACCCTCCCGAAAGATTCAGCCCTCTTGACTGAGGATAAGAGCCAATACGTCATTATTGCCAACAATGACCAGGCCATGGAGGCGGCGAAACAGAGGGCAGAGCAGCTCGGCTATACGGTACACGTAATCGGCTGGAAAACCGGCTCGACAAAGGATAAGATCAAGGCAGAGGTAACCCAAGAAATAGAAACCATCTGGAAAGTAATCGCTCCCTCTCTCACTGATAATGACACCATTACCTTTGCGAGCTTCTCTACTGATGGCGTAGACGGCAACTCGGACCTTGCAGGGGCGATTGTTGATGAG
>CAYQOD010000221.1:0-3551 GCA_964419065.1 uncultured Thermodesulfobacteriota bacterium
ATGAGGATGGTCAGGAGGGAAGGGCGGCGGCATGATAATCATCTTCATGATGCCATACTGCTCCATGGCGGCCAGGGCGATCCGCGCCGCCCCTTCATAGTCCAGTTCCGTAGATCCCCCGTGAGAGCGAAACCGCCCGTGGAGGTGGTTATGGGCATCGATGTACGAGCTGTCACTTCCGGGGGGCCGGTTTTTACCCGCATTGAGTGTGCTGGTGGATGTACAGACAGAGAGGATCATAAGAGGTAGTACCAAAAGAATGCAGAATGTCTTGATCTTCACCAAAATGCTCCCGGTCTTTTAGCTATAGAAACCATAACTGGCAAAGAATGGTAGGTTCATTATACGACAGTGAACCGTGCTTTCAAGCAAAAAAGAAAAGGAGAAAATCTATCATGCAAGACCTGCCCCTCAGTTTTGCGTTGTCCAGTTTTTAAGGTGCAGGTTTTAGCTAAGGGTGGAGTACTTTGAAAACCGATACTGCTTGCTCCCCATTACCAGCAACATAGACGTGCCTTCCGTTTCCATCCGGGCTCACTGCCACGCAGGAGGCATCCTGGAGACCATCCACACCGCCCAGGCCGTCCCGCTGTACCTCTATAAAGGTGAGTCTGCCCGTGGTTTTGTCCCGTCTGAACACACTCAGCGCGTGATTAGCCCTGCCGGTCGCGTAGACATACCTCCCGTTCGGGCTTACCACCACAAAGAGCACCCCCTGGAGGCCGTCCACGCCGCCGAGATCACCCTGCTGCGCTTCTACAAAGGCGAGCTTACCCGTGGTTTGATCCCTCCTGAACACCGCCACCGAATTGTTCCCGGCACTTGCAACGTAGACGTGCCTCCCGTCCGGGCTTTGCACTACAAAGCAGGCCCCCTGCAGGCCGTCCCGCTGTACCTCTATAAAGGTGAGTCTGCCCGTGGCCCTGTCCCGTCTAAAGACCGCCACTGCTGAATCAAAATAGCCTGCAGCGTACACGTGTTCCCCATCCGGGCTCACTGTCACGCAGGAGGCCCCCCTAAGGCCATCCACGCCATTGACATCGTCCTTCTGGACCTCCACGAAGGTGAGCGTGCCCATAGTTTCATCCCGGCTGAACACCGTCACCGCATAGCCCCGGTAGCCTGCCGTGTAGACATGTCTTCCATCCGGGCTGACCGTCACCCATTGGATCACGCTAAGGCCATCCACGCCGCCGATGCCGTCTTGCTGTGTTTCAACAAAGGTGAGTTTACCTGTGGTTTGATCTCGGCTGAAAACTGCCACCATATGATCCAAATGGCCCGCTGCGTAGACGTGTTTTCCATCTGGGCTCACCGTTGCGGAGCAGGCCCTCCCGAGGCCATCCACACCATTGACATCGTCCTTCTCAGCCTCCACAAAGGTGAGCGTGCCCGTGGTGTGGTTTCGGCTGAACACCGCCACCGCGTCGTCCCGGTAGCCTGTCGCATAGACGTGCTTTCCATCCGGGCTGACCGTCACCGACCAAGCCCCGCGGAGGCCGTCCACGCCGCCGATGCCGTTTTTCTGGACCTCCACGAAGCCCAGATGGGGTGCGGTTTCCTGCCGGCCGCATCCGACCAGAAGGAGCGCGACTATCACGAGATTCATGCCTGTTTGAAGCATCCTCCTGTTGTCCATCGTTTCTCCTTGCAAAAAATAGAGGGTCTGGTCTTGGATTATAACATTTAAGGGGGTCTCGACTTAAAGTACGTAAGCACACCTTTCCTTCTTATTCAAAGTCTGATTGACGATCGGTCTGATGCGCTCCACGGTTAGTCGGTATGTCCTTCGTCCACAGGCTGCACAAGCAGCGTGAGTCCACGGATTCCCATAACCCGTACGCTTTCCCCTTTCTCTATTGGGGAGCCGCCTTCCATTATCTCGGCCTGCCACAGTTCACCGCGCACGTGGACGTAACCCGAAGGGGCCAACCTGTCCTTTGCCGTGCCTCGCAAGCCGATCATAGAGCCGGGGTCACCAGGGCGGCTGTGATCATAGGCGCGCCAGACAAAGGGGAACAGGACGATGTCCTTGAAGACCCACAAAGCGATGAGGCCCCAGATAACCCATGGAGGAATATCCACCCACCGTCTGATCAGGAGCAGGATCAAGATCAGTAGCGCCATATCGGGTACCTGGAGCAGTGCGTATTTCACTAAGACACGAGCCGACCAACCCCTCTTCATTGTTTGTCCCTTCCTGTCCTTTCGTCTGGGGAGTTAAAGTCTGAAATGTTGAATAGTGGGCCTCCCCTTTCCATGGCTGAGCCATCCCGTTACACTTTAAGGAGCATACATGCTGTAAACCAGGGCAGCTCTCACGATGGTAACACAGAGGGGTGTGGAGAAGCTAGGGTGGATTCGTTCAATTTCGCCTTCAGGACCTGATGCGCCAGCTATCCTGTATCAATCTGGATCGAAGTACTTGAGGTCTGTGCTTTTGAAGGTCCACTCGAGGGTTTGGAGGGTTGGACCAAAGTCGAGCTCGTACCAGGGCGACAGCCCTGCATCGTTGGGGTTTTTCAAGACATGGATATCCTGGGCCGGCATGTAGCTCTGAGCAAGGAGGAAGGCCTTCTTTTTGGTCGTTGCGTTTTCGGCCATGTCTACGACGATGACGGCATGACCGGGGAATCCTCCATGGATGAATACATCGCCGATCTTCATCTCATGGATATCTCTTCTTGGCTTCAACTCTTTACTCAAAGACACGCTGCCCGCATAGACAAAAACGGTGGTAAGGTACCGCCTAAAATTCTCATAGGACGCGCCTTCACCTGCCGTCCTTACCCACCTGACGCGACTGCCGTTTACCTTTGGACGATAGCCAGACGCCCATTTTAAGAACGAAGCCTCGTCACCGCTGGTGAAGTTGAAATGGATCGATGCATATCGGCCTCGGGAATAGAGGTACTCCGCCCGCAGCCTGATGATGGCATCGGCGCATTGCTGGAGATTTTCTGTACCAATATCGATATCGACGATGGCGATGTGCGCATCCTGATTGTACTTTTTGCAGCCGTTGTAGAGATGGACCGGGGCTCCTTTTTGTTTGAGGGGGAGGTGTCGGAGCCAGTCTTCGAATGATCCTGCCCGCACTGTGATCCTTTCGTATCCCCTGGGGGGAGGGATCTCGTCTATGATAGTGGCTACGGGTTTTTGCTCTCCCAGCCACGGATAGCGATTCGGCCCTGCGGATGAAGCCACAGCACAGAGGCCGAGAAAGGAGATCGCCAGTGTTGTGCCCTTTGAAATGACGTTCATGATGAGGTCTTTGGAAGCAGGACGTGCTCTAGTAACTCCGTACTCTCATGTCCTCACTCGAGGCCCGGTTAAGCGGCGCGGTTTTTCCATGTCTAGCTCGAATCAGGGTCAGATCGATACCATCTTCACTGGAGATCGTATCACGTTCCAAGAGAAGGGTGTTTTCGGAATATGGCGATCCTGGACCTTTTCGCTTCATAAATCTTCAGGTAACCAGAGATGTATCTCTTTACATTTCCATTTTTATGGAAAAATTTTGTATTGTCAAGTATTATTTGCGTTTTGCC
>CAYQOD010000222.1:0-3549 GCA_964419065.1 uncultured Thermodesulfobacteriota bacterium
GCCGCCTCAAAAAAACCTCCCCGGATTCGTTGAAACTCAATGAGCTTCTTCACCTTCTCTTTACCATACGAAGATCGGTCGGTCGATACCTCCCAAGCAATGACCCAGGCATCCTTATGGCTGGCCCCAATGGGAGAGGTGCCATACGAGAGGGCCATCCCTGGACAGGCATGACAATTGTAAGCCGAGATCTCCAATCCTTTGACCTGCATGGCCCATCGATGAGATCCCTTACCAATGGTCTCTGCGGCCTTCCGAACCCCATGAGATACAAGCTCGCCCAATCCTTCTCCGTTTCCAATGTCAACGATCAGTTTTTGTGCCTTCTCAAAGTCTCCCCATGCTACCTTTTCTGGAATCAGCCCTTTTTCTGAGGCCTCCATAAGAAACCCAATACAACTTCCCAGGGAAATGGTATCCATTCCCCACTCATCAGCCATCCGGTTTAACAGAGCCACTTCGGGCAAACTTTTTATGCCGATATTGGATCCCAACATCCCAACATTTTCATAATCCAATTCAGATGGTGCATTGCTCGAATCGTTGATGATATTACCGCATTGCATGTTACACAGGGGACACCCTTTTCGATCTACCTTGAGCTTCTCGAGAACGTAACCGTCAAGCTGTTTGGAGTATTCAAAGACCCCCTCTCTGAAATTGTAGGTGGGAAGACAGGCATTTTCATTACACCAATCAAAGACCTGCATGGTCCCCTGCCGTACCCAGAAGTCATAGCTCTCTCGTGTCTTGATTTCATCATACCCCTTCTTCCCGAGTTCCTTGAGCTTTTCGTCGTCAAAATTGGGAATAGAACCCGTTCCCTTGATCACGACGGCCTTCAGGTTTTTGGACCCCATCACAGCACCCATCCCGGGTCGGCCCCCGGCTCTCCCCCTTTGGGATATGACGGTGGAGAAACGGATCATGTTCTCTCCAGCAGTGCCAATGAGAAGGATCCCCGAATTCCTTCCATGCTTTTTCTCCAGGATGTCCTGTGCCTCAAAGGTATTCTTACCCCATAACTCAGGGGCCTCCACAACCGTAACCTTCTCGTCTTCGATCAGAAGATAACAGGGTTTCTTCGATTTTCCCTCCACAAGCAAGACATCATAGCCCGCCTTTCTCAAATGGACCGGGGCCATGCTTCCGATATTTCCATCCCCATACCCCCCGGTGAGCGGACTCTTCGAGGCGATAACCATCTTCCCCGAACTGGGAAGCGCCTGCCCTGTCAGAGGGCCTGTGGAAAAGATGATCTTGTTCTCTTCGGAAAGAGGATCAACATGTTTTACCTCATCCCAGAGGAGCTTGATGGCAAACCCCCTGCCTCCCAAAAAATCCCTCTGCACTGCCTCGGAAATTTCTTCCTTCGAAATCTTTCCATGAGAAAGATTCACCCTGAGTAGCTTTCCGGCATATCCTTTCATCATAAAACCTCCTCTCCATATATTCGTTCTTTTCACAAAGGTCAACTCATCAAGTAAAAGTGAAAATCATCTGGTGACTATATCTTTACCTTTGCCACCACAGCTACCTATTCCTCCCCCAACTCAGACCAAATGGTTTAACCATTATAATATTTTCTTTTGCGACGTCAAGGATTTTTTTGAAGCGAAGGGGAAGACAGAAAGCGTCTGTCGGATACGGGAGGCCCTAAAGGCCGCTGAAAAGATAAAATCGACGAGGCAATCCCTTTGTCTACCGAATCGATCGCCGATGTCTAAGCGGTTTTTGCCTTTTTTCGGTGGTAATATCTCCGGGCCTTGTCACGGCTTCCACAGAAATTCATGCTGCACCAGCGGCGGCTCTGATTCTTGCTCGTGTCGATAAAAAGCCAGTCGCAACACTCGCCTGCACACTGCCGCACTCTCTGTAGATCTGGCCTTGTGAGGAGGTCTGCGGCCGAGCGGACAACGGGCCAGAGCATCAGATCCATGGCATGAGGGTCCTGGACCCACTCCCACTTGAACCCCTCCCGTGAAGGGGTAATCCTCAGCCTGCCCACTATCTCGGCGAGGGCCTCATTCAAGGCAGGGATATAGGAAGGCGATGGCTCCTTTTGGTTGGCCACGGCAGAGAATATATGATAGATCGTTTCCCTCATAGAACGGGCCTTATCCAATACTGCGGCTGCTGCGGCAGGCCGCTGAGCGGCCAATCGTCTGAGGTGCTTTGCATCCCGACCTGTGAGGATACCCACGTGTTGGCCCCAGCTGAGAAGGTCGTCATAACTGATCAGGTATTCGTGACGCAGAGATTCGATCTGTGTGTTTACGGTGTTGGCAAGGTCCAGGCACAAATCCCCGCCTACGAGTTCCAAATTCCCTGCAGTGCGCGCACCCGTATTCGCCATCATACCACCTGACCAACCTTGCCTTTATTTTACCAGCAAAATAAACTTGACAGGTAAAATAAAACCTGCTAGCATCTTACCGGTAAAAACAATATATCAGGTAAGGTCATTGTTGTCGAGTCAGAATATGATGGCTTCGTAAAAAGTCCAACTTCTGCGTTGCGCTGCATCCTTCGTCACTGCAGCGTACTGAAAGTACGCCTCATTCCTCAGGATTTGCGCGCCTTGAATTTGGAGCTTTTTACTTTGCCATCGAATTTTGACTTTTTACGAGATCATCAGAGAATATTATAACGTTCAGGAGGAGTTGCCATGGTAAAAAAATACGGTTTTGGCAGATCGGTCGCCTTTGTGGTTCTCATTCTTGGTATCGGTGGTTGTCTGGCAATCGCCTTCCAGAACACCGCAACATCTCAACACCCCCCCACTCCCATCACCGATGAGGCATCCAACGTTCTCCACGGGTACCAGGGCAACATCATGGCAGAAGACATCATTGCCGCTACGATCAGTGGCGGAGGGCGTCTCGGCTTCCCCAATACGGTGACCGCGGATATGGGGAGCATCGGCGGCGGTGCAGGCAATGAGGCGGGTAACATGGCGACCGTAGGTGGAGGGTTGGAGAATATCGCCAGCGGGCTCCGCGCCACCATCGGTGGGGGGGCACGAAACAGTGTCAGCCGGGAAAATGCTACGGTCGGCGGCGGGTTTGGTAATAGTGCCAGCGGAAACCAGGCTACGATAGCAGGTGGAAACGTCAATGAGGCCACTGAAATCAACGCTACCGTGGGCGGGGGCAGTGGCAACATCGCCAGTGAGCGCCATGCCACGGTGGCAGGTGGCACGGTGAACAGGGCCGCTGGATTCGGGGCTACTACCGGCGGCGGGATCTATAATGCGGCCCGTGCCACCTATGCGACGGTTTCAGGGGGCATCGCCAATACGAGCGGCGGTATCGAATCCACCGTGGGGGGCGGGGCAGGCAATAGCGCCGAAGGCGAGGCCTCTGCTATCGCCGGGGGCATGAGCAATCGGGCTACCGCCAACTACAGCTCTATAAGTGGCGGAAGGGCCAACATCGCAGGGGACTCAAACACCAACCCCACCGATGCCGCGTACGCCACGGTGGGGGGAGGGGAAGAAAACGTCGCCTCCGGTGCCTTCTCAGTGATTCCAGGAGGACGCTCGAATCG
>CAYQOD010000223.1:0-3519 GCA_964419065.1 uncultured Thermodesulfobacteriota bacterium
CTGAGCTTCACCCGCTCTCTGGCCTCAGGATCAGCGTACGGGAGATGGCCGGCCAGGATGGTCAGCTTTTCTCCTTCGATGGCCTCCTTGAGTTTCTTCTCTTCCTGGACCTTTCTGGAGAGGTGCGGCAATAGATCACAGATGGTGAACACCGGGTCTCCCTCTTCCTCCCCTATTCTCACCCTCACCTTCGTTCCATCCGCCTTAACGATGACCCCATGCAGGGCGAGGGGCTGCGCCATCCATTGGTATTTCTTGATCCCTCCGTAATAGTGGGTCCTGAGCAGGACCATGTCGAGCTCTTCATAGAGGGGGTTCTGTTTCAGGTCGAGTCGGGGTGAGTCAATGTGGGAGATAATTATCCTGAACCCCTCCTCAAAGGGCTTCTTACCTAAGGTGGCGAGGCCGATGCTCTTATCCTTATTGAGGCGGTATATCCTCGTGTCCCTCCCTCCATCTGAGGCGGCGCGGAAACCCGCCCCGTGGGCCGACTGTACGATCGCATCCACAGCCTCTCGTTCGGTCTTCACCTCGTTCAGAAATTGCTTGTATCCCTCGACAAAGGCGAAGGCCTCTTTTATCTGAGCCTCATCATACCTATCCCACACCAATTTTCCCTTGAGCTTAATCCTTTCCTCTAACTTCCTCGTCGCCTCTTTTATCTCTCCCATCTAACCCTCCCGTACTAACCTCTTAAAAAGACTAACAAATTATCTGGAGGGAGTCAAGGAAGATCATCTGGACAAATCGTCGTACGGGGGACTGGATCTCGTCCCGCTTCTGTGATAAGGAAGATATATACCGTGACACCAGGGGGGCATCATGAGAGGAGACGTGATAGGTCAAGCCGATATTAGATATCTCCAGGGGGTCGTGGGAGAGGAGTGGGTATCCCAAGGGAGCTCCCAGCGAGAACTCCACTCCCATGACGAATCCTTCCATCCACCCTGCCTCCCCGATGCTGTAGTATGGCCCCATACCACCGAAGAGGTGAGTGCCATCGTCACGTGGGCCAGCCAGAAGGGTATCCCTATCACCCCCTGGGGTGCTGGCAGCAGCCTCGAAGGGAACCCCGTGCCGGTGCACGGGGGCATCGTCGTCGACCTGCAGGAGATGAACAAGACCATCGCTACCCGACAGGAGGACTTTCAGGTGGACGTACAGGCCGGGGTGATCTACAAAGAGCTGAACAGAGATCTGAGCCGCTCTGGCCTGTTCTTCCCCCCTGATCCTGGTGCCGCAGCGACCATCGGGGGGATGATCGCCAACAACGCCAGCGGTATCCGCACGGTCAAATACGGTGCCACCAAAGACTACGTCATGGGGCTTGTGGTGGTGCTGCCTGACGGAGAGGTTGTCGAGGTGGGCACCCGGGCACGCAAGAGCTCTTCAGGCTATGACCTCTGCCGTCTCTTCACCGGCTCCGAGGGGACCCTGGGGATAGTGACCGAGGCCACTCTCAAGTTGGCGCCCCTCCCATCCAACTTCATGGCCGTGAAGGCGAGTTTCCCCACGATCACCGATGCGACCACCACGGTCTTTCAAATCATCTCCTCAGGCCTCACACCTGCGGCCCTGGAGTTTCTCGACACCAAGGTGATAAAGGTCTTGAACCAAGACCGCGGTCTCGCCATGGACGAACTCCCTCACCTCCTCATGGAATTCCACGGCTACGGTGAAGGAGGACTCGCGGAGGAGATGGCCTTTGTCGAAGAGATCTGTCAGGAAAACAACTGCTCGTCGCTTGACACGGGCATCGGCCCGGATGAGCGCAATCGTCTCTGGGAGTTTCGTCACCTGACCTTTGAATCCATCAAGAGGACGCACCCCGGTCTGTTGCCCCTTATTATGGACGTGGCGGTCCCCCTCTCCCGCTACAGCGCCATGGTGGCGTACATCACGGAAGTGGTCAGCGACCTCACCGCATACGTCTTCGGACACGCAGGGGATGGCAATATCCACGTCGTGGTCATGGACGATCCGCAGGACACCAACCGCTGGGAAATGGTCCAGGAGGCCAACGAGAAGACCGTCCTCAAGGCCCTGGAATTTGAGGGGACGTGTACCGGGGAGCACGGAGTGGGTATCGGGAAGAAGAAGTTCATGATCCTGGAACACGGAAAGAGCCTGGAGGTCATGCGGGCGATCAAGCATGCCCTGGACCCCCAGGGGATCATGAACCCGGGAAAGATCTTTCCCTAATGCAAGGGTATGGGATCAGGTCTTGTTTGCATTACGACACAATGCCTTTATGATCAAAGTCAAATTACCCCTTTACCCTCCCCTCATCAATAATGAACGCTTTTAAAAGAAGGAACTTCTGCGAATCTCGAATCCTAGCCCAAGGCTTTTTCGTACCCTATTAAACTATAATCGACATTTGTTAATATATATGATATTCAATTCCAAAAAACCCCTCATTTACTATGTGTGGCGTTATACATCGATAGGAGAGACCGAACATGTCCAAGGAGCTGACTGCGAGTGCACAGAGAGTTCAGGATACCTTAAAGAGCAAAGGGTTCGCGTGCGAGGTAATCGAGTTGCCGGAAAAAACACGTACTTCGCAAGAAGCGGCCCAGGCCATTGGGTGTCAGGTAGGACAGATCGCTAAGTCGCTTATTTTCAAAGGCAAACATACCCAGAAACCCATTCTGGTAGTCGCCAGTGGCCCGAATCGGGTAAACGAGAAGAAGCTCAGTGAACGTGTTTCTGAACCTATTGAGAAGGCAGACGCAGATTATGTCCGAGAGAGAACGGGCTTTGCCATCGGCGGCGTTCCACCGATCGGTCATGTAGAGCGATTGGAGACGTTCATCGATGAAGATCTCCTTCACTATGAAGAAATCTGGGCAGCCGCTGGAAATCCCCATGCGGTCTTTAAGCTTACTCCTTCGGATTTGAGAAAAATGACCAATGGACAGGTAATCTCCGTTAAGTGAGAGTATATGGAACTTAACCGTGACATACAGCGGCTGTAGTAACCTGCGTTGGTGATGCTATTCATGAGCATGATGAAACAATTCGGACGTAACGGATGAGAGGGGTAAGCTTTCAGATACGGCAGGCCGATCTCTCGGACGTAGAATCCATCGTTTCTCTGGCTCTTCAGCTAGGCTACCCGACAACCAGTGAAGCCATGAAATCGAGATTGGAACGGTTGAGGGAGAACGTTGATCATGTGATCCTTGTTGCGGAGCTCACCTCTCATGAGGTCGTCGGGTGGGTCCATGTCTCGTCTCGGGTTTCGTTTTTAGACGAACCCATAGCGGAAATAGGAGGCTTGGTTGTAGACCAGAACCACAGGAGGAGAGGCATCGGCCGGAAGCTGATACAGGCAGCGGAGCGGTGGGCGCGCTCCAAAGGGTATTCCAAGGTTGTGGTGCGCAGCAATGTGGTGCGTCCGGAAGCCCATGAGTTCTACCCGAGTGTGGGCTATCAATTGTCAAAAACATCGAGAGTCTACACAAAGAACATAGGGTGCTAACCATGTGCCGCACAGCGACACAATAAAACAGG
>CAYQOD010000224.1:0-3511 GCA_964419065.1 uncultured Thermodesulfobacteriota bacterium
ATGGACCTCGCTGATCTGGCCTACAAAGACCCATCAACCCTCTACGGTAGATTGGAGGGTATACATCACCGTTCGCATCGAACGTTCACCCCTGCCCTGGTGAGGCTCTGGGTGCAGGAGGCGCAGGGGAGGACGGATTGAGATACGGGGCAGACCGCTGGTACGGGAGATCGAGGAGAGCGGAGCGCTCGCCATCACGGGGTGACGATGAGGGATTTCTCCTCTTCCTTCTGACGCTCCTCGTAATAGGGCACCATCTGAGCGTATATGGATTTGAGCATGAGGTTCCATATAAAGGGGTTGGGCTCAATGGGGTTGAAGGGGGTCTTCAGATCAAGGGCGGCGCTCACGGCCCTCCTGGCCTCCTGTTCTTGGCCGGTCTTCCAGAGGACGTACGCTGTCTCTTCCAGGCGTCTCTTCCACAAAAGTCTCTTCTCTTCTGGAAAGAGTTCCTGCAAGGCCTCCATATAAATAGAGCTCAGCCGGGCGTCCTTCTGTTGGGGGGTGAGGATGATGTGGCTCTCATCGGCCTCCCTGAGGGCCTCCGTATACGTTCGCACCTCATCGGGGTTGAGGAACCAGGTGGAGAAAGGGACGATCCTGTGCAGAGAGCCCGATTCCTTGAGGAGCCTTGCCGTATCCTTGACCGCTTCCTCCTCTATGTATTCATAGACCAAGGGTACCGAGCCCTCCCATACCACTTCCTGCATCTCCCGCTGGGCACCTTGAAATCCCGTGGGGAGCGATTTTATGAGTCTGTGGGAGCGTCCCGCGGCCTCCTTGAGAAGATGGAGGCAGTAACCACCCGGGGCCTCCACCACCGGAAACTCCTCAGATGAAAGGAGACGATCTATAAACTCCTTAAACCCCCCCCTTGGTGAGGTCGTTCCGCTCAAAGCGATCTATCCCCTCCAGGTCGTTCACGATGCTGAAATAGACCCGCATCCCCCCTAACAGCCGAGGGCGGGCGACTACAACGACCATACTCCCCGTGGAGTCCATGGCCCCCAGATACCCTTGGGGTTCGCCAAGCTCGGGGGGGTGCAGCACCGATCTCTCCTGATAGGGCCTTTCTTCCCAGATGATCCCCCTCTGCCGCAACCGGTAGAGGGTCTTCCGTATGGCCTTGTTGACTCCCTTCTCCTCGGTGGTGGACATCATCTCGTGGAGGAGCTGAGCGGTCTGTGGTGTGGGGATCGTTGTCAGACCCTCTATCAGGGGGATGGCAAGGGAGGGATCTTTCTGGAGAAATGAAGAGATCTTCGTGAGGAGCTTTTGGGGAACAATGTCCTGGTCCTGGGCGGTCCGTACCTCTTGGAGGATTTCATCCACCTTTCCCTTGAACTCGGTATCGACTCCATGTCCCCTACCCTTCTGAACCACGATCTTTCACTACTCCGCCATGGAGACCACGGTATACCCCGCATCCTCTATATCTTTGGCCACCGCATGCACATCGCACTTGCTAAAACGCAGGTAGTAGATCCGCCTTCTTCGGTCCTGGTGGGCCGACATCCCTACGCTGATGATCTCGCTCCCATGGTCCCTGATGATCTTGGAGACGTTTTCAAAGGCATGGGGTTTGCCCCCGAGGATCACATCGATCCGGGAACTCTCCTTCAGGATCCCCATCACCTCAATGAAGGCGGTCATGATATCGGCCACGGTAATGACCCCCACTACCTTCTTCCTCTCCACAACGGGAAGTCCACCGATACCGTGGCGATAAAGTAGTGCGGCTGCCTCCTCCAAATTGGCCTCCGGAGAGACGGTGATGGGGTCTCTGATCATGATATCTCCTACCGACACCTGCTCGATGAGGGAGGCGAGGTAGGCCTGGCGTATATCCCCCTCTGTCACCCATCCAACTAACCTCTCGCCCTCGACCACCGGCAAGTGGCGGATGGAGTGTTCCTTCATGAGGTGGATGGCATCAGATATGGTGGCATCTCTCCCGATGGTCACCAACCTTCTGGCCATCCTCTTCTTCACCTTCATGGCATAACTCCCGGCCTTCAAGCGCGCTGGATGCCTGATACGGTATCACTACCCATACAAAAAGGCAAGGTGAAACTTCCCCGATCTCGAATCATTCCTCTTGCAGGGCGCCTCTAATCCGAGTATTATTAAGAGGGGGCATAAAATAGTTTACATCTCTGTATGGTCTTCTCTCGGCACGCATTCTGGGCTGACGTAAAATCACCCTTTTACAAAGGGGGATGTAGGGGGATTTCCCCAACCTTCCCCCCTTTTTTCTAAAGGGGGGAGTAAATAGTATATGCCCTGCATAGTAACCATAGTAAAGGGCACGAGTGGTTGGAGGTACCGACTTGAGCCGATGAGACCTTCACACGGTGCGAGCAAGAGCCTCACGGGTGAGAGGAGGTGATCATAACCATGAGGATCAGCGCACAGGATGTCTTAATACAGGGTATCATCTTCCTCCTCTTCGTCATCCTCTTCCTCCCTGCCCTTGCCACCCCACAGGGGGAGAAGGGGGTAGAGGAGTTGATCAGGGATTTGCAGGATGAGAGTCCTGTCGTCCGTTGGACTGCAGCCGAGGGATTGGGAAGAGCTAAGGATGTCAGGGCGGTGGAACCTTTGATCGCGGCGTTGCGGGATAAGGACGAAGGGGTGTGCAGGGAGGTCGTGCGGGCCCTCGGGGAAATCGGCGATCCCCGGGCGGTGGGACCTTTGGGAGAGATGCTGAAGGATAAAGACGAGTTTATATGCATAAACGCCCTCGGGGCTTTGGAGAAGATAGGGGGCGATCAGGCGTTGGAACTGATCATTTCGGCACTGAATCATGACAATCCCATGGTGAGGATGAACGCCTCATCAACCTTGGGGAAGATGGGGGACAGAAAGGCCGTAGCGCCCCTGGAGTGGGTGGCAGGAAGTGACCCTGTCTCCTATGTACGCTTTGCAGCCCAACAAGCACTCATACGGATCAGGGGTGAGGTGAGACAGCAGGGTGACGAAACAGTGATGGTTACGGAAGAGGGCCTCCCGCATCCAGAAGAGAAGGGTTCAGAATCGACCGCCGAAACGGAGGAGGCCCCCCAGATCACTACGAAAGTAACGACGAAGGGGGAAGAAGCCCCACCTCAAGAACGGAGGGCGGTCACCGAGGGAAAACCAACAGAATTGATCGCCGCGATGAAGACAGTGGGGGAGCGATTGCGCACGGAATATGGTCTGGTCCTCGACTACATGAAGTACGACATTATGGACCTGCTGGACATCGAGGCGCGGATGAAGGTGAGGCATTCCAAGGATACCATTGAGAGCCTGCTGGGAGATCTCTTGACAAAAGAGGATCATGAGCGCAACAGGCACCTCTTTGGAGAGAAGCAGTAGCATCTGCTGAATTACCTAGAAAATAGACACCACTATCTCCTCTCCCCTGGGGGAGAGGATGAAGGTGAGGGGTGATATGGTACAATATCGGCCAGATGCCCCCTCACCCCCCGGCCTCGCCCTGGCGAAGCCGAGGGCGGGCTGACCCTCT